>VBAS01000414.1 GCA_005882975.1 Bacteroidota bacterium
CAATACACAAATTGCAAAACGTACATAGCTCCAGGTGATATACAAATTTGTCAATCGCTTTTTTCTTTTTGCCATCAGGTTGTATATCGAACTTGGTAACAATTTTAATTGTTGCATTAGGACAGGCTAATTCACAAGCTGTACAGCCAGTACAAGCATGCTCATTGTGTTCATCATGTATCATCACTACTTCACCACGGAAACGTTCAGGCAACACTAAGGTGTCTTTATTATCCGGGTACTGTTGTGTTATTTTTTCTTTTCCATGATGCAGCGCATACCAGCCGGTAAGTTTCATACCGGTCAATAAGGATTTAACACCTTTAAAAACATCTGATATGTATTCTTTTAAAAACATAGTTTATTTAAAAATGCCAACCCATAATTGCCATCACCGTTACCAATAATAAATTGAACATGCTTATCGGTAATAAATACTTCCATTCAAGATTTAATAACTGGTCAATGCGAAGTCGCGGGAATGTCCAGCGAAACCACATGATGACAAAAATTAAAAAAAACGTTTTGCCAACAAACCATAAACTCGATGGAATATAATCCATGATATGATTGAACTGCGTGTCTGTTCCAAAATGCAACGGTTGCCACCCGCCCAAAAACAAAGTAGCACCAAGAGCACAAACCACAAATATGTTTACATACTCTGCCAGGAAGAACAAGGCGAACTTCATTCCTGAATACTCCGTATGAAAACCGGCAGTGAGTTCTGATTCTGCTTCAGCAAGATCAAACGGTGCCCGGTTTGTTTCTGCAGTTACAGCGATCATGAAGATCACAAATGCGATCCATACAGGAAGATGACCTTTAAATATCCACCATCCATTTGCCTGTGAATCCACGATCGATGAGATTTTCAGATCACCTGTCAGGATCACGATCGCAAGAATGGCAAAGCCAGCAGATAATTCATAACTCACGATCTGTGCACCGCTTCGCATAGCACCAAGCAATGAATATTTATTGTTGCTTGCCCAGCCTGCCATATGATATAGCGGAAAAAAATAAAACAACAATATTAATATCCCAGATCTGGAATCCTTTTGCAAACATTAATGGCGCCATCACCACCATTGCAATGATCATTACGATAAATGGCGCGAGGTTAAACAAAAATTTATCGGCACCATCCGGCGTCATTCCTTCCTTTACGATCAGCTTCAGCGTATCTGCTGCTGTCTGAAACATTCCAACAGGGCCAACACGATTAGGTCCAAGTCTTAACTGCATCCATGCAGAAACTTTTCTTTCCATCATGATGAGTACTAATCCCAACATTGCAAACAAACTAATGATGCAAACGCCAACGATCACAAATTCGATCAGCATTGGCCATGGTGAACTGAATGTACTATTCAGCCATTGATGAATTTGATTTGATATGTGCTCTAAACTTGGCATTAAAGAATTTAAGATTTTAGATTTACGATTGCAGATTGGAATAATAAATCTAAAATCTGCAATCGAAAATCCGCAATTATTTTACCTGTCAATATCCGGTATCACGAGATCGATCATCGCCATTATTGCAACGAGATCACCGATCTTTCCACCTCTTGCCATATGGTCCAGTGCACTTAGATTACTGACTTAGGTTACTGAAACCCGGCGAACGGAATTTAATTCTGTATGGAGTTGTACCACCTTCACTAACTATATACACTCCAAACTCCCCTCTTGCTGTTTCCACTCTTGAATAATATTCCCCTTTAGGTAATTTCAAAACCGCTTTTGTCTTTGCCTGTACATCACCTTCAGGAATATTGTCTATCAATTGTTCTACGATGGAGAGTGATTGCCTCATTTCTTTCATTCTTACTAAATATCTCGACCAGCAATCACCACCAGTTTCTATTATCTCATCAAACCGCAATTTGCTATAAACTTCATAAGGGAATAATTTTCTTATATCGCAACTTACGCCACTGCCTCTTGCAGTTGGCCCGGTACATCCATAAGAAATTGCATCTTCTTTTGAAAGATAACCAACACCCTTTACCCTGTTTTGAAAGATCACATTGCCTGTCAGCAATTCATCATATTCATCGATCTTCTTTTTAAAATGAGCAATAAACTCTTTTACTCTTCTTTGAAAGTTAGAATGAACATCCACCATAACTCCACCCGGTACCATATAATTCATCGTTAACCTTGTTCCGCAACTTTCTTCCATTATATCATTGATCATTTCTCTTTCACGAAATGCATGGAAGAATGGAGTGAGTGCACCGATATCCATTGCCCCTGCACCCCACCAAAGTTGGTGTGATGCAAGTCTTGTTAATTCATCCATCAACACTCTTATCACTTGAGCTCTTGGCGGAATTTCAATTTGCATTCCTTTCTCAACACACAAACAGCAACCATGATTATTAATGTGTGAAGAGAGATAATCCATTTTACTGGTAACATAAATGAACTGGCGAAAACTTAAACTCTCACACATTTTTTCAATGGAACGATGGATATATCCTAGATGTGGGTCTACTTTTTTGATCGTTTCTCCGTTCAATGTAATTACCAAATGCAACACTCCGTGAGTAGCGGGGTGTTGTGGTCCTACATTGATAATCATATCACCAAATACATCTGGCGTGCCTAAACCGGGTTGCTTTAATATTTCAGTTTCGCGATACATTATAACTTTATCATATTAATAGGGTCTTCGAAATCTTTTCTCATTGGATTTTTTCCTTCCCATCCATCTGGTAATATCAACAATCGAAGATCAGGATGATTCAAAAAGTTTACACCAAACATTTCATAGATCTCTCTTTCATGAAACTCTGCTGTTCTCCAGATATGCGATACAGTTTCTGTTTCCGGTTTGTTCCTGGCTAATTGTATTTTCACTACTACCTGGTGCCGATATGTTGTCGACTCTAAATGATAGACCATTGTGAGATGCGTTTTCCAGTCAACGCAGGTCTGGCAAAACAAGTAATCAAAATTCAATTCAGGTTTGTTTCGAAGAATTTCTGCAGAAGTCAATAGATCACCAGGTGTGATAATAATATTTAACCATTCACCGCTTTCATCAAAGGTTGCGGTGGGAATCAATTCTATGAGTTTTACTTTTAATTCTTCTTTTGTCATTAATTAAACAGCCTTTTGATATTCTGTCTTACTTTCTTCTCTTATTTGTTCCCTTGTTAATCCTTTTTTTATTTTTTCTTGAAGTAGCATCAATGCATTTATTAATGCTTCTGGTCTTGGAGGGCAACCTGCTACATAAACATCTACAGGTATTACATGGTCAGCACCTTTTACCACTGAGTAAGTATTATAAAAAAAAGGCCCGCCACTTGTCGCACATGCTCCCATTGCAATTACATATTTTGGATCACCCATTTGATCATATAATCTTTTTAATACCGGCGCCATTTTATTTACAATAGTGCCTGCAATAATTATTACATCAGCTTGTCGTGGAGTGGCTCTTGCTACTTCAAATCCAAACCGGCTCCAATCATATTTTGCGGCGGCGGTACTCATCATTTCAATGGCACAGCAACTGGTACCAAATACTAATGGCCATAATGAATTTGATCTTGCCCAATTGATAACATCATCAAGTTTGCTTACAAGCACTCCGCCTGAAGGAGTTTGGTGAACTTCTCCCGGAAAAGCAAGTGTTGATTCAGATTGAAATTTATCTGTCATATAATAACTACTGCCACTTTAATGCCCCTTTTTTATGTGCATACAGAAAGCCCAGAAACAGAATGAAAAAGAAAATCACAATTTCTATTAATGCGATCCAGCCAACACTTTTAACAACGACAGCCCAGGGGTATAGAAATATCAGCTCAACGTCAAAAATCAAAAAAATCAATGCAAAAAGATAGTATCCTACATTAAACTGTATCCAGCTAGGTCCTGTTGTTGGAACACCACACTCATAAGGTTCACCTTTTGCTTTATTCTTTGTTGTCTTTAAAACTATTTTGGAGATAAGAATGGCTATGCCCGAAAAGGCTACAGCAGAAATTGCAAGAACAATCAGTGAAGAAGCACCCATAGGGAAATTCTGATTTTTACGAATATAGCAAGTGTGGTTGAAATATGAACATGAGACTTATCAAGGTTAAAAATGATTTCTATCCATACAATTCCTGGTGAATTGATTTTTTGTCATAGCCCATTGCAAGTATTCGTTGCTTGGCTTCATCGATCATTACTTTCCATCCACAAAGAAGAAATAATGCCGGTTGCTTATTGGCACATATCTCTTCATAAATAGCATGGACATAACCAGAGCGGCCATCCCATTCTTCGCGGGACAATGTGGGGATGTAATGAAACTTTTCCAACTGAAGACTTTTCATTTCTTCATAATATAAAAGATCGGTCTTTTTTCGTGTTCCGAAGATCAAATAAATATTATTGTGCGGAATATTATGCAGCTTGATATAGGTAGCCATGCTGCGAAACGGTGCGATCCCTGTTCCCGTGCAGATCATGATTATTTCTTTTTGCAAGTCCTCATCATCCAGTGTAAAGACTCCCTGCGGACCACGCAATGTGAGTTCACTTCCCACAACTATATTATTGAAAAGATATGTTGTTCCTAGTCCTCCCTCGAGTAATACAATAACAAGCTCCAAAACATTTGTTCCGTCTGGCCAGCTGGCGATCGAATAACTTCTTATTCTTTTATTTGGTTTTTCGTGAATGGGCAGATCAAGAGTGATAAATTGCCCCGGGATGAAATCAAATTTTTCCAATTCTGGGATCTGTATCCAATAGCGCCTGGTATTTGGTGTTTCATTTTCTATACGGATCACCTTACCGGTTCGCCAGGGTTGAAGCGCCATAAGTATAAAATTTATTCAAAATACAAAAACATAGCAGAAGTATTGCTTGCTTCATACTATTCTATTTTAAACAGAAGAGATGATAAAAATAAAGGCGGAGCCTCAGCACCGCCTTTTTGCTTATGGCAAGCAATCGAACTTTTAAAAGTAAAAAAAAATCTGATAGTGACAAATATATTTTATTGACGGAGATCAGGATCTAGTTCTTTCAGTTTCTTTATAGAGGTATAATAAGTCTTGTTTTTCCGAACATACCGGATGACTAATTCATTCATTTGGGCAAGGTTTAATGCATATTTTGAATCATGGGCCTTGCTTTCACCAGACGGATACACAAGGATTATTTTATTTTTTGTAACAGGAACCATGAGTATTGTATCATTTTTTTCCATTCCTGTAAAAATGATCTTTCTTATTGGCAGATCAGTTATCGTATCTGTTTTTATATCGTGACGAATACCGGAGATCCAAAGACCTGTTATATTTATTTTTTCAGTTTTCG
>VBAS01000415.1 GCA_005882975.1 Bacteroidota bacterium
ATCGTTCCCGAAGACAGAATTGGATTAGTAACTAAAAAATTTGTGCTCTTCGGTAAACAAGAATTGCCTGAAGGTCGCATCATTGCTTCTCATGGCGAAGCCGGTTACCAGGCGCAAACTCTTCCTCCCGGAGTATATTTCTGGAAATGGATATGGCAATACGAAGTCACCTTTCAACCTTTCACTATTATTCCAACCGGTAAGATTGGTTTAGTACTTGCAAAAGATGGTAGTGAATTGGAAACAGGATCTGTATTAGGCCGTAAAGTAAATTGCGATTCATTCCAGGATGCAGAAGCATTCTTAAAGAATGGCGGAAGAAAAGGCCGTCAGACTGCCATCATCACACCGGGTTCGTACCGTATCAATACATTTTTATTTAATGTTGAGATAACCGATATGATCAGCATTCCCGATAATGCTGTTGGTGTTATTACAACACTTGAAGGAAAACCATTGGAAGAAGGACAGATCGCCGGAAAGATCATTAGCGGTCATAATAAGTTCCAGGATGTAGATTCTTTTCTTGCCAGCAATGGATATAAAGGGTTACAGGAACAGGTTATACTTGCTGGTGCTTATTTCCTTAATCCCTGGTTTGTAAAATTGGAATTAGTAAAAATGACAGAAATAGCGATCGGTCATGTAGGTGTAGTTATTTCTTATGTTGGTGACGAAGGAAAAGATCTTAGTGGTATCGAATTCAAACATGGTAACATTGTAGCAAAAGGATTCAAAGGTGTTTGGGCCGAACCATTAGGTCCAGGAAAATACCCGGTCAATCCATACATTTTAAAAGTTGAACTGGTTCCTACAACAAACCTTGTATTGAACTGGGCAAGTGCAAGAAGTGAATCACATCAATTGGATAAAAATTTATCAACGATAACTGTGCGCAGTAAAGATGGTTTCCCATTCAATCTTGATGTATCGCAGATCATTCATATTCCAACCACTGAAGCGCCGAAAGTAATTGCCCGCTTTGGTAACATGAATAATCTTGTTAGCCAGGTATTGGAACCAACAATCGGTAACTACTTCCGTAACTCGGCACAGGATAGCGATGTGATCGCATTCCTCGGTACACGTAAAGAAAGACAACAATCTGCAAAGGATCATATAGGTAAAGTGCTTGAGCAATACAATGTATATGGTGTAGATACTTTGATAGGTGATATTGTTCCTCCTGAAAGTTTGATGAAGACTTTGACAGATCGTAAACTGGCTGAAGAACAAAAAATAACTTATGATACGGAAATGAAAGCACAGGAAACAAGACAGCTATTAGAAAAAGAAACAGCCATTGCAGATATACAAAAGGAAATTGTAAAAGCAGACCAGGGTGTATTGATAGCTGAACGTATCGCAGATGCTTCCGTAAAAAAAGCAACCGGTGATGCTAACAGTGTTCGTCTGCAAGCTAATGCTGAAGCCGACAGGTTGAAGTTAATTGCCAGCGGTGATGCAGAAAGAATCAGGTTGCTTGCGAAAGCCGATTCAGAAAAAATTGAATTGATCGCAAAAGCAGAAGCTGAAAAGATCTCAGTTACCGGTAATGCAGAAGCTGAAAAAATCCTCGCTATTGGTAAATCAAATGCTGAATCGTATAAGCTTTCTGTGAGTGCAATGGGTGGTGATAATTTTACGCAGTTAAAAGTAATGGAATCAATCGCAACCCAAAATGTAAAAATCATGCCTGATGTATTAATTGGCGGAGGAAATAATGAAAATGGCAATGGCGCTATTAATGGTTTATTGGGATTACAGATATTGAATCAATTAGGAAAGAAGGTAAACAATGGTAATGGCAACGACCATAAAAAAGAATAAAGATTAGCGAATCTCTTAATGTATTAACCCACGTAACCAGTCCAGTCCGGTACGTGGGTTATTTTTACTTAATCGGTCTTAACTACTGACAAATAGCATTTATATTCGCTGAATAATTTTTCTGAATGAAAAAAATTTTGCTTGTACTCTTTGCCTATTGCCAATTGCCAATTGCTTATACCCAAGCGCCTCCAACATGGACCTCATCCGACATGTACTTAGCTATTCGAAAATTGAATGTACTGGGTTCAATTTTATATGTTGCGGCACATCCTGATGATGAGAATACAAGATTGATCGCCTATTTCGCAAAAGATAGAATGCTTCGTACTGGTTACTTGTCATTAACAAGAGGAGATGGTGGGCAAAATCTAATTGGTACTGAACAAGGCATTGAGTTGGGATTGATCCGAACTCAGGAATTATTAGCTGCAAGAAGAATAGATGGAGGAGAACAATTCTTTACGAGAGCTTTTGATTTCGGTTTTTCAAAAAGCCCTGAAGAAACTTTTACAAAATGGGATCGGGAAAAAATATTAAGTGATGTGGTTTGGGTAATAAGAAAATTTCAACCTGATGTTATCATTTACGGCTTCTGCTATTTTAGCCAATGAAGCTTTTACTGCTGCTGCTGACCCCAATCGGTTTCCTGAGCAGTTAAAATATGTAAAACCCTGGCAGGCCAAAAGAATTTTATTGAACGGTTTCAATTTTGGGGGCACCAACCTTACCAGTAACGATCAATTTAAAATTGATGTTGGTGGTTATAATCCTTTGTTACGAAAAAGTTATGCTGAAATAGCTGCAATTAGCAGGAGCAATCATAAAAGCCAGGGATTTGGCGCTACCGCTTCAAGGGGTGAAGCATTGGAATATTTTAAACCTACAGGAGGAACAGCTCCGGTTAATGATTTATTCGATGATGTTGACCTCAGTTGGAGAAAGATAACAGGTGGTGGCGCAATTGAAAAAATGGTAAATGATATTGGTTCATCCTTTGAT
>VBAS01000071.1:0-5131 GCA_005882975.1 Bacteroidota bacterium
TCGGGTTACCCTGGAGAAAGTTTTTTTCTGTTGGCTCTTCTAAGTTACCGTCCTGTTCATATCTTTTATCACTTCCAAATCCAAATAAAATACCTGTGCTTACGGATAATCGTTTGCCGGATACATTGCCACCTACTACTGCATGATAGATATCCCATGTAGAAATATCCGGCTTAATTCCCCGTACATCATGAACACCATTATCGTAAAAACTATTATCGCTGCGAAAACTCAGATCCAAAGTAAATTTGTGGTTGATAATATATTCATAAGCTACCGACCAGTTCACTACACTTTAATTACCTGTTTTCACTCTTAAAAAATCATCGATCCCAATATCTGGGTATGCTTGTGCTGGCCTTACAAGAGCTGCAGGCTTTGCCATAAGTATGTCATATATTTTCAGATCGGAATAATATTGAACTGCAATACCCAATTGTCCACGCTTCATATTAATATTAATGCCTGTTGCTGCTGACCATGGTGTTTTGTAAATTGATGGCAGCTTTTCCTGCCTGTCATTGGCCAGCACATCTATTCTTTGACCATGGTAAAGAATATTATTTGCAGTAATATCAGCGGCCACTGTTCCCTTACCAAATATCTTAAACGAAGGACTATTGAGCGCTAGCCCGATATCAATATGATCACCGGTATAATAAATGCCGAGTTTTATTTGTGATCGCAAATTATCATAAGAAAAATTTTGCATATAATCACCGCTTACAAGAGGGTTACCGGCTGTATTTAAAAACATCCTGGTAAATAAATTTCTTTCATAAGCTTGATTCCGCCAGAGAAATAAGATCGTTGCACCCAGTGACCAATGATCATTAAACTTTTTTCCTATACCATAACCCAATGTTGTTTCTGTTATTCTTGAATTCAACGATAGCTGACCGATTGTAGTTTCATCACCGGGGCTCTCTGCATCATCCACTACCTGGTAGTTGCCATCAATACGTGCAAAACCGTTAAACCCATAATCTACGGATGTAGCAAAGCCGTAGCCCATATTTATTTTCGGATTATTGGTTGGGATCAATCCTGAGATCAATAAAGGAAGATTTTTAAAATTATCATTATTAAAATCTTTTTGATTACCTAATGCATTTTCTATCATTGATAGAGACTGAACCTGTATCAATAAATGCGAGACAGGCTGGGTTATAAAAAATTGCTGAGTTATCCTTTACCCGGCCAACTACTGCTCCGCCCATTAATGAGGAACGGGTTCCAAATTGAAGTGCCCAGTAATGCGTATCCTGCGCTATACTAATGTAACATGATATTAAAAACACAGGAACAAACAAGAATTTCATAAGAGATCATTTAAGGCATGGTCAGCAGCTCTCGGCGAACCTCTTTCAATAGTCTTTGGCAATAATAATAAATGTTGACGAGTACCCGTAAGGAAATTCCATGCAATGGTTTTAAATAAGAAGGACTGAACGATGGAGGGGTGTAGATCTATTTAGTTTCTTTAAAATCTGCAAACAACTTATTCATATCATCATTTGTAAGAAACTCTCCTGAGTGAACAACGATTCGGTATCTGAAAGTAACTGACTCTCCCGGCTTCAAAGAAAAATTCAATTCCTCTTTTCCATTGCTGAATACATTGCTGAATACTTTTCTTCCCAGGGGATTTAAGGCAAACAATCCATAGCCGCGAGCATGCCAGTAAGTGGGATAACCAACATTTGAAGGATGATCAAACATGCCTATTGTAATATTTTTTCCATCTTTTTTTCCTGTAAGCATTACCCAGTCTCCTTTTGTACTCCAGACAGAATCCCCTCTTGTACCATTGCTGCTATAATACATTCCGGTAGCATCAGCCCCTGATGGGGCCACTGTTGTCACGTTTCCTTTATCATCAACAAAACTGGTTTTTTCTTTTGATGGCAACTCTAATTCCCTGGCTACTCTTATTGCAAACATCCCGTCTTTCACATCTTTAAAAATCACGGCCGTGTCTTTAGCGGTTAATGTAGTAATGCGGTCAATGATAAAATTATTCGCTTTTGTATCTACGCTGAAATTGAAAGTAGTCAGTTCATCAAGCAATGTTTTGTTATCGGGCCTTACCCAAATAGCTTTAGTAACAAGCACAGCCTTATTACCTTTTGCTTCTTTACTTAGGATCTCCTGGTGAATGATGGTACCGTAATGATCTCTTTTTTCAACAGGTATAGCTGTAGAATTGTTCCAGAAATCTAAACCGTTCACAGATTCATAATTCAGCCAGATACCTGGTGAGGATGATCTGTTCTTTCACCTGCAATAAGTTTAATAGGATAGCTACGTGTAACCGTTATTCCATCGATCGTATTCACGGGAAAAAGAACCGGCTTCCTGCTTGAATCAAAATTGCAATAAGCAGTAAGCAGTTTATTATTAAATAAAACATCAACTTGTTTCTTATCTTTTTTTTCAACCAATGAAAAACCGGTCGATTGCTGCGCAAAAATTATTACACTTAATGACAGTAAGATGAAAACAGAAAATAATTTTATCATGCCTGGAGATTATATTTGAATACTTTGCCATTGGCCATTACCTCCTGTGTCTTTTCATCAAACGTTACTTTCGCTCCCGTATGTGCAGCAGCATTTGTCATAATTGTAGCAATAGAGTGACTATAGCCTGCTTCCACCGGCGCATTGGGTGTCTTCCTGCTGAGCACACATTCCATCCAGTTACGAATATGGTTGGATGTAAGCGTATCGCCGCCTGTATTAGCAGAAGCTACTACTTTCTCCACTTCAGATAAACTCATTTCAGTTAATAAATTAGGCTGCATTTGCATTTCATCGGCAAATCTTTTTGTCAAGCCACCTGTTGGTGAAACTTTATTGGTATTAAGATTTAATTCTCCTCCATTTGAATAATATATTTCAGCAGGATGCTCATCACCATTGTGCATTCTTGATCCGAACGTAACCTGGAAACCTGTTGACGGATCATCAGAAGGACCATAATCAAAAACAGCAGTGATCGTATCCCAATTCTTTCTTCCGTCTTTCCACATATATATTCCACCATTGGCCACTACGCTTCTTGGATGCTGCAAACCGCTAAACCAATGTACGGTGTCGATCTGGTGACTCATCCATTGCCCTGGCAAACCTGATGAATAGGGCCAGAACAAACGGAACTCCAGGTATTTTCTTGGATCAAACTTATCAGCTGGCCGGTTCATTAAAAATCTTTTCCAGTCAGTGTCTTCTTCTTTCAGTTGAGGAACCAATGCAGTTCTGCGCCAGCGGCCGGGTTGATTTACATTCCATGTTAATTCAACCATTGTGATGGGGCCAAATTTTCCTGACCTGATAAAATCATTTGCGGCATGATAGTTAGTGCCGCTTCTTCTTTGTGATCCTATCTGGACGATCCTGTCTGTAGCTTTTATTGCTTTTAATGCTGCACGGTTATCCTCCATCGTTTCTGCGAAAGGCTTTTCACAATAGACATCACAACCGGCTTTCACTGCTTCTATCGCATGCAATGCATGCTGAAAATCTGCTGTACTGATGAATACAGCATCCACCAATTTTTTATCATACAACTCTTCGTTGTTCCTGCAGGCAACAATATCGTGTCCCATTTTTTCTTTCCATGTGGCAGCGCCATCCTCTCTTCTTTTTTTCCATATATCAGATACGGCAACCACATCAAAATTCAATTCCTTGTAATGATTCATAAAACAAGGAATATGTGAACCACGGTGGCGGTCAGAAAAACCAACAACGCCAACTCTTACACGATCATTGGCACCAAGGATATTGCGATAGCTTTTGGCGCCAAAAGCATTTGCACCCATGTAAAGACCGGCGGAAGTGATGGCTGTCTTTTTGATAAACTCTCTGCGGGAATTTGACATATGACTTTATTTTAATTGTGTAAAATATAAGGTTATGATCTTATTATAATCACATTATTTCATTTGTGAAATGCTATACCAAATGTAAGTTAGAGAAAACAAACTTCAATTTTTAAAATTTGCTGTTGTCACGGATGATCTTTTGATGGGAAGTATACAAATGGCAGACCGCGAGATACGATGAACAGTAACGACCTGCTTGTTGATCAATAAAAAAAATCTTTTAGTAGTTCTTCTTCAAAGAACTAGTTATTCACTATACATTACTTATTCTTATACGCTTTATCCAAAAATTCATAACGGGCATCGTTTTTCGCATTTATTGTTTTGGATTCAGTATTTAAAACCATCACCGGAGGATTGGCATCACCGACTTTTGCAGCAGTCCACTCAGGCAACTTACCATCATTTGGATTTCCTGTTTTGATAAAATTCGCAAAGTAATTTAGCATTGTTTCAGATACTTTATAATCATCATCTGTCCATGCATACTCTTTTACAAGATGCAGGTTGCCCATGCAATATTCAATTTCGCAGGCATGTGGCGCACCGACAGGTTCTGGCGGTTTTGGTGCATTAGGATCTTTTTTCACAGTGCCACCTGCTAAACCAGAAGAAACAGAATTATCTACCAACGGCGGACGAATCTTACTATAGAAATAACGATAAACAGGTTGAGAGCTATTGTTCCTATGCAGATCAAACCATTTCCATGTACTGTATGCAATGAACCTGTCAGATGATAATTGGGTTGCAGAAATTTCAATTTCTTTTTCGCTACTATGCGGGTACAATTTCAACACTTCTTCAAAATCATTCGGATACTCTGCTTTTACACGAGCCACATAATTTTCTTCTTTATATGGTTGACCAAGCATAAAAGCCTGGCCGGGTATCTCAGCAGAATTCCATCCAACTAATAGCGGCACCTGTGCCTGCTCTTTTGCATTAAAAATTTGCGGAATTGTTTTTGGTAAAAAATATCCGTCAATCACTACAGGAAATCCAAATCGTTTTGATTCATTATAAATTTCATAAACTTCCCTAGTTGATAATGCTCTTAATTGTGCTATTGTAGTGTAGCCTGCTTTTTTTGCAAACTCGTCACCTGTTTTTTCTGCTTCTGCCAATGGAACAGGCGCAAGTGTGGGGTTAATACCAGCACCACTTTCGCCAATAGCACCTGCTATTAAATTTTTTGCCAATGGTGAAGCCATTTGATAGCTAACCGAAATGGAACCGGCC
>VBAS01000071.1:5187-13679 GCA_005882975.1 Bacteroidota bacterium
TTTTTTGCACCCATTTCAATGCAGCTACCTGGTCAAGCAAACCATAGTTGCCAGAAGCTTTATATGGAGATTCTTTGCTTAACTCAGGATGAGAAAAGAATCCGAAAATATTAAGACGATAATTACAGGTAATAACCACGATCCCTTTCTTCGCCATACTTTCACCATCATACCTTGGTTCTGATGCATCACCTGCTACATTGCCGCCACCATAAAAATAAACCAGCACAGGAAGGTCTTTGGTATTTCGTTTTGCTGGTGTCCATACATTAAGATAAAGACAATCTTCACTTACACCGTCTGAACGTGAATTCATATCACCAAATACAATTGTTTGCATTGGTCGTGGGCCAAATTTTTTTGTTTGCTTCACGCCACTCCATTTATCCAATGGTTGTGGAGCTTTCCAACGCAGGTTACCAACAGGAGGTTTGGCAAACGGCACTCCAAAATAAGTTTGAATACCGGAATGTGTATTGTAATTGCCTTCAATAACTCCATTATCAATTTTTACCTGTACGGCAAAGGCATTAGTTGATTGCGAACTTGCTTCAATTTTTAAAGCAATAACAGCCAGTATTAAAAACAAGAATTTTTTCATGTCGTGGTTTTTGCTGATGGAAATTACAACAATATAAAGTGTTCGGGACAGACTGGTACAGAAATGTATTTAGAAGAGAGCCTACTTTCTGCTATAATCATCCTGCAGCCTAACAATATCATCTTCATCACTTGGATTTGATTCATCAGTATGCTGCCAGATCTCGGCTACTATTCCCCAATCATCAAGACCTATCAAACGATGACGTTCGCCCTGTTTGAGTTTTATAATATCCTCAACCTGTAGTGTATGGCGAATATCTTCTTCATCAGTATTACTGGTCATCACTCCTACTGTCCCATCAATACATTTCCATATCTCCGCACGGCGATGATGATATTGCCAGCTTAAGCGCTGATGCGGACCAACGATTAAAATTTTCGGACTGAGTTTGTTGGTGATCTTTAATTCATTCAAATTCTCTTCTGCAAAATAATGTTGTGCAAACCGGGCAGCCTGTGCTTCGTCAATAACATAGAAGCCGCCCCACGGACGATTGTCATCCTTATCAACAATAGTAAAGTTGGATTCACGCAATAATGCCGCAACTTTTTCGAATGTTTGTTGTTTATCTTTCATAAAATGTTTTCGAAGATAACATTTCAGAAACAAATTCCGTGTTCAAATCATGGCGCATAATAGCTATGCCAACTATATTTGTAAATAGTATCTCAATAAAACAAAGCCAATGCCGTCAATACAAGTAACAGTTCATCATAAGCTTACCGAACACGAAGCAATGTCACGGATAAAAAATCTTGTTACGCAATTAAAACATGAGCATGGAGATAAAGTTTCTAATATAGAAGAAGAGTGGCATGCAAGAAACGGTAAATTCAGTTTTACTTTTCATGGTCTGGGTCTTTCAGCCACTGTTAGTCTTCATCCTGGGACTGTGGAGATACATGGCAAGCTTCCACTTGCTGTTTCTTTATTCAAAGGAAAAATTAAAGAAGTGATCAGAGCAAAGGCGAATGAATTACTTGATGGTCACAAAACGACAGATCACTAAAAGCCTGACTACGCTAAAGCTTCGTCAGGTGAATGACCGGCTTTTCGATTTAAAATTCTTTTATACAAAATAGCTTTCCCGATGACTCTACAAAATAAGAATACAAAAAGTAGACCTCGGTATACGAAAGCCTAGACAGAAAAGAGAAAGACTATTTCCTTCTATAATCATCCTGCAGTCTTATATTACGTCTTCATCACCTGGATTTGATTCATCGTCATATTGCATATCCCGGCAACAATTCCGGATCAATCCTCCAAGAGTTATTGTTTCTCAATAAAAGGATATATCTTGGCACCCACTCCCTTGAAATCAATTTCCCGAACAAATTTTTGGTGAATGGAGATTCGAAACTCCAGACTTGAATTGATATTCAGTATTCATTCTGAGTAGCCAGGGGCTCAAAACTGTTTAGTATGTCAAAGATTTCTCGAATTCATGTTAGGTATTGCACCACTATGCTCACACTTCTCTTTTTTCTACTAGCGCATTTCTTATTCATTTCCTGCAGGCGAGACGAATTATATCCAGCCGACAAAGCTGTTTCGCTTGAATCCAGCTTGTACATGGAATTACCCAGGAAATTAATTTCTCTAACTTATGATGATGGTCCTGGACCGGGCACCCTGGAATTGGCAAAATACCTTCACAGTGAAAACATTTGTGCAACTTTTTTTGTTGTTGGTGATTCTGATCCGGGAGGTGGATTTAAAAATTATCCCTTATTAGATAGTCTTATTTATTATGGTCAACGAATAGGGAATCACACTTTCAACCATAAAGACCTGACGAAACTTTCATGTTCCGATGCACAATACCAGATTAAAAAAGATCAGTCGTTCATTGACCCACTTATTCATAATAATCTATGTTATTTTACTCCTCCATGGTTCAGTTGGTCCGCAGCATTGGCTCAATGTACATTTTCGGATCCGGAATTAAATCACTTACGAGGTCCTATAGGAATGACCTTCGATACCCATGATTATTTATATAGGCAAAGTGGCTCGCCAGTTGAGTGTGTGAATAAATTTCTCAATGACCCCTCCAATCTCAGGAAGTTTCGTAGCGGTGTTGGTGGCATCATTAAGATGCATGATTTTAATTCTTATGCTGTAAAGAATTTTGCTTTGGAGGAGACAAAGATAATAGTGGAGTTTTTACAGTCGAGGGGATATACATTTGTATCGCCTACACTTGAATTTTCACCAGCCAAAATAAATCTTGGAAAACAAGGTGAGTTTTCTGATGAACAACATTGGGCAACCGGATATTTCCAGTCAATTCGATTGGCCGATATGAATGGAGACGGAAAAGCCGACATCATTGGCCGCGATGCTGAAGGGGTGCATGTTGCGTTATCAACAGGATTGGGGTTTGGGAAGGGAGAACTGTGGAGCAGCGAATTTTCAGACAATAAAGGTTGGAAGGCACCAGAATATAGCACAACACTTAGGTGTGCTGATGTTAATGGTGATCACAAAGCTGATCTCATCATACGGAGCAGGCACGGCATTCGGGTAGCATTAAGTATTGGCAATGGGTTTCAGGCATCAACTCTTTGGACAAATTATTTTTCCGATGATTCCCTACAATGGAAGAAAGAGGCTGGTTATTATGGAACCATTCGTTCTGAAGATGTGAATGGTGATGGACTTGCAGATATTGTGGCAAGAGGAGGGGATGGAATTTATGTAAGCTTGTCTTCATCCACTTCGTTTATGCAACCGGCCATATGGACTAATGAATTTTCAGATCTGGGCATTATTAAATGGAAAGAGATGAAATACAGCTCAACTTTTCAATTAGCAGATGTTAATGGAGATGGCATGGCCGATCTTATCGTAAGAGGTCCGCAAGGAATACTGGTAAGTTTATCAGATGGAAATGGATTTCGACGTTCATCACTGTGGTCATCGTCCTTTTCTGATGCAAGTGGATGTGGTAAAGATGTGAGTTATTATGGAGCTATTCGGCTCGGCGATGTTAATGGAGATGGAAAAGCTGATATTATTGCGAGAGGTAAGGATGGAATTCATGTATTACTCTCCAATGGACAGGCCTTTCTGCAAGATATTATCTGGTACAATGTAGAATTCACGGATCGTTCAGGATGGAAGTCTACGTGCTACAGTAATACTCTTCAATGCGCGGATTTTAATGGAGACCGCCGCTGCGATTTTATTTTACGTTCAAGGTATGGAATAGGTGGCTCCGTTGCTCCTTAGATGATGATTGAATCAAGAGTTACTACTAATACTTATGAGTGATTAGATTCCCTGCCTGCCAACAGGCAAGGAACCATCGATGTGGAGGTGACCGGATTCGAACCGGTGTCCAAACATATTCTCCAAAAGCTTTCTACATGCTTATTTTGTTTTGAGGTTTTTCGGGAAGCAACTGGAAACAAACAACCGACTACTTCCTTAGCTGCATGGTCTTAAGCAACAGTCACAGCCTTCTGTTGCAGCATCTTGTTTTGTTTTGAGTCGGCGGCGGGGCATGGAAACAAGCGAACCGGCCCGGCGGCCCTAATGACTACCTAATCACTGATTAAGCGGCCATGGCATACTGAGTATTGCCATTTGAGTTTTTGTGTATTCAGATTAGCCTGCTAATTACACAACGCAGAACATGCTTACACTTTCAAAGATCTATGCTGTCAAAACCATACACCCCCTTGTTGAATTAAAATTAATAATTAACAATTAATAATTTTTTTTGAACCAGCGCCAGTACTACTATTAAACTTCTGTTGCGACGCTACGTTCATCGTTCAAATCGCTAATCATCAATTTTAAGATCAGTCTGCAAAAATAACAATCTTTCGCAAGCTTTATTATCAATGTTTACTTAAATCATTTTGAAAAATAAACACCGAAGCACAACGATACTGAGAAACACCGAGATCAATCTCCGTGAATCTTTGTGTATTCTGTGATTCCGTGTTTCAAAAAGCGAAAATAAAACTCACACAACTAAACCAATCTGAAATAAATTATTTTTACCTAATGACAAACCCGTTGGAGATCTATCAGCAGGAAATTATAAAACATAAGACTGAATTAAAAAAGCTTGAAAAAAGAGGAGTAATGTATGGCTGGTTACGATTTTTAAGTATAGCTCTTGCATTTGTAAGTCTCTGGTGGATCTGGAAAAATGGATCATATATCCTGCTTCCGTTAACTGTTTTATTCATTGCATTATTCCTATACATCCTGGCAAAACACCTTGCGAATAATTCTGCCATTGAAAATCTTCAGCGACTCATCGGAATAAACGAAACAGAGATACAGGTACTAGATCATCATTTTACGCATTTGCCCGATGGCTTAGAATTCAAACCTGAAAATCATGAATATGCAAATGATCTAGACATTTTTGGCAGGGCATCATTATTTCAGTTTATCAATCGGTGTACATCAGAACAAGGAAAGAAATTATTTGCAAAATGGTTATTAGATCCCGCTTCTTCCCAAATTATTGTCGAAAGACAACAAGCAGTAAAAGAGCTATCACAGAAATTGAAATGGAGACAGCAATTACAATCGTACGGTATTGCTCATTCAATTAACATTGATACGGAAAGAAAAATTGAGAACTGGTTGCTGGAAGACTTTCAGTTCATGAATAAAATACATTGGAAACTCCTTCGATTTATTTTACCTGCAATCAGTTTTTCATTCTTAATTCTATACCTAACAGGTATTATTCCTTCAGCTATATTTTACCCCGCCATATTTTTGATGCTTGCAATTTCATTTGGCATTACCAAATTGGTTACGCCTTCATTTACAAAACTGAATAAAGTAGCACCACAACTCGAAACACTTTCAGACAGTATATCATGGATAGAAAAAGGAGATGTTAAAAGCAAGTTACTTGTTGAACTAAGATCCAAATACATAGAGGGGTCAGTTTTCTCATCACAGACAATTAAAAAACTAAAAAAGATCCTAGACAATACAGATATACGTTTGAATCCGCTTGTATTTATCCCATTAAATACTTTTTTGTTTTGGGACCTGCAACAAGTAATGATTTTGGAAAACTGGAAAAAAGAAAATAAAGAGCATATTGGTGACTGGTTTCATTCATTAGCAGAAATAGAATCGCTTTCATCACTTGCGAATCTTTCTTTCAATCACACAGATTGGTTCTTCCCAACAATTTCAAAAGAACACGGAACTGTTGTCGCTAATTCATTAGGTCATCCTCTGATTCATAAAGAAAAACTCGTTACCAATTCCTTTTCAACTGAAGGAAACGAAGGATTGAATCTAATAACCGGTTCAAATATGGCCGGCAAAAGCACTTTCCTAAGAAGTATTGGAGTGAATATGGTTTTAGCAATGATGGGTTCTCCTGTTTGCGCAGGATCATTTACTGTTTCAAATATGAAAGTGATCAGCAGCATGAGAGTAAGTGATAACCTGGAAGAAAATACATCAACATTTTATGCAGAATTAAAGAAATTAAAAGAAGTTATAGAAGCAGTTTACAGAAATGAAAAAGTTTTTTTGTTGCTTGATGAAATTTTAAGAGGTACTAACTCCGCTGACAGGCACACCGGATCAAAAGCATTAATCAAACAATTGATACATCATAATGCCGCCGGATTGATCGCCACACATGATCTTGAATTAGCAAAACTGGCTAATGAGTTTCCTGTACAACTTCACAACTATCATTTCGATGTACAGGTTGCCGGCGATGAACTCTATTTTGATTATAAATTAAAAAAAGGCGTCTGCACCAGCATGAACGCCTCTTTATTAATGAAGAAGATCGGAATAGAATTATAATTAATCGCTGCAGGGCTAAAGCCCGGAAGAACTTTCATAAATAACCCCAGCCTTAAGGCTGGGGTTAGAAAAATTAAGTTCAGAAGAATGGACTTTAGCCCCAATATTATTTAAACAATCGCCATACATCGAGACCGAGAGCATATGCCATCAATCCCATCAACAACACCATTCCTACCATTTGTGCATATTCTAAAAATTTATCACTTGGTTTGCGACCTGTTATCATTTCAGCCAATGTAAATAATGCATGGCCCCCATCTAAACCCGGTATCGGTAATATATTCATGAATGCAAGAATGATACTGAAGATCGCAGTCAATGTCCAGAAAATTTGTGGATCCCAAAAAGGAGGATAAATACCGCCAATACTTAATACACTTCCTAAAGACTCACTTGCTTTTGCTTTACCGGTAAATAATTGCCGGAGTCCTGTAACATATCTTCCTAATGTAGACCAACATTCCATAAAACCGGCAGGCACTGCTTCTAAAAAATTATATTTCTCAGTCTCATATTTGATACCAAGATCTTTTTCGTTTTTTAGTTTTATTCCAAATTTGCCATTCTTATCAAGACGTACTGTTTTTATTAATGTATCATTTGCTCTTATTAACTTAACCTTTACATCCTGATCTTTTTTATCCTTAATTGCTTTTGCTATCTGGTGATAAAAAAATGCATCTGTATCGTTAATACCGATAACTCTGTCACCTGGCATTAAACCTGCTTTCTCTGCACTGGATCCTTTTTCATCAAACTCCTTTACAATAAAAGGAACCCGGACAGCGGTGAAACTTCCCGAGCTTCTTGTATTTAATTTCCTGGTTAATCCCTCATCAAGTTTTAATTCAATGATACTATCACCACGTTTAACCGTAAGGCTTTTTGCCTCTTCTAAAATGATCTGTCCCTTTAATGTATTTATATTTTTAAGATCTGTTGTATCTACTTTTAAAACAATGTCACCATCTTTTAATCCAACAGTTTTTGCAAGACTATCAGTTGCTAATCCATATACAGCATTTTGAGGCGGCAAATATTCTTTTCCCCACACCCAAAGAATAAATACAAAAATTATGATCGCAAGAATGATATTGATAATGATACCACCAAGCATGATGATCAATCGTTGCCAAGCCGGTTTACTTCTGAACTCGTAAGGTTGAGGAGGAAGTTTCATTTGTTCCTTATCCATGCTTTCATCGATCATGCCGGATATTTTTACATAGCCACCCAATGGTATCCACCCTAATCCATATTCTGTTTCTCCTTTTTTCTTTTTCCAAAGTGAGAACCATGGATTAAAAAAGAGATAAAATTTTTCTACACGGCAACCAAACCATTTTGCAGTAATAAAATGTCCAAACTCATGCAATAAGATCAGGATCGAAAAAGAAAGGATGAATTGTGCGGCTTGCATAGGCACTGAACTCCAGTCTATAGCTAATAACGTCATAATTTATACTGTTCCGCCGGGGCAGACTTTTAGTTTAAAATGTTTGCAAATATCTTTTAAAAATAGTTAGTGAAAACAGAATTTTTTTAGCCCCTTTTATGGGTTAGAGAGTTTTTATAACTTAATTACATCAGCGGCAAAGCTTCTTGCTTCGCCATCACTTTCAAAATAATCATCCATTGAAGGTTTATCGATAAAAGACACATGTTGCATTGTTTTTTCGATCAGGTCGGTCATTTCAAGAAATCCGATCCTGTTTTTCAAAAAAGCATACACGGCAATTTCATTAGCTGCATTCATGATACAAGGAAGGTTGCCACCTTTATTCAATGCTTCTATAGATAAGGAAAGGTTGCGGAATGTACGGATATCAGGCTCTTCAAACGTCAGTGTATTCATTTTTTTGAAATCAAACCGGGGAAAATTATTATGTATTCTTTGTGGAAACGACAACGCATATTGGATCGGTAATTTCATATCAGGCATTCCCATTTGTGCTTTTAAGCTTCCATCTTCAAACTGCACCATGCTATGAATAACACTTTGGGGATGAATGATCACTTGAATTTGTTCGGGGCGAAGATTGAACAAGTATTTTGCTTCGATCATCTCAAG
>VBAS01000072.1 GCA_005882975.1 Bacteroidota bacterium
TCCTTTTGCTGCATATAACCCATTTGCTTTGCGATCACAATGGATGCAATGATCAAAACAATAGAAATGATAAATTGAAAAACCACGAGCCCTTTTCGTAATGAAATAGCCGCAAGCGAATTGCTGAATTTGCCTTTTAATACTTTAATCGGTCTGAATGAAGAGAGGTAAAATGCCGGATAACTTCCGGCAAGAAGTCCTGTAATTAGTGCAAGAAGGAAAAACAATCCGCCTAAAATTATTTTCTGTTCAAATGAAATGATCAAAGTTTTACCAGATACTTGTTCAAAAACAGGTAATAAAAGAAACGAAAATAGCAAGGCCAATATTAGTGCGATTCCCGCCATGATCAACGACTCTCCTAAAAATTGCCTCAGCAAGGATTGTTTTTGAGCACCTAATACTTTTCGTACGCCAACTTCTGCAGCCCGTTTAGCGGAATTTGCCGTAGAGAGGTTCATGAAATTAATACACGCAATTAATAAAGTAAGTATTGCAATAGAACCGAGAATAAATAAAGTTGTTTTACTGCCCCCTGCTATTATACTATTCTTAGCAATACCAGATAAATAAATATCCGGAACAGAGGTTAAGAAATATTTTCTCTGTTTTCCCATTTGCTTCAACTCGTCGCCAAGATGACGCTGGACAAAACCAGGAAATTTCGCCGTTAGTTTGTTACCATCAGAACTATTCTTTAATAACAGGTATGTATAAAACATATTGTTATTAAGCAAACTTGGATTATCGTTTGCGAACCTGTTCATTCGTCCACCTTTGAAAGACATAAAAAATCTTGCATCAAGATGTGATGGGCCCGGAGGATTTGAAAACACACCTGTTATCCTGAAACTGGTATCGCCATTTGTACTGCTTCTTATCCATACAATCTTATTGATAGCTGATTCCTTATCAAAAAGCTTTTGGGCTATTTCTTCGTTTATCACTACCGAATTTGGTTCGAGTAAAGCTGTTTTTGCATCACCTTCTTTAAAATGATAGGTCAGTATCTGAAAAAAATTTGAATCAGCAAGAAAGCCTTTTGTTTCATAGAATGATTTCAACTTACCACCTTCTTCATTTACCTGGAATAAAGTTTTATCATCTCTGAAAAGATTTAAAAGCCTTGCAGAAGCTTCCACTTCGGGATATTCTTGCTGGATCAATTTGCCTAAGGGCGCCGAAGTATTGGCACCTGGCTCACCAACTCCCTGGTCAATAAAAACAGTGCCCAATCGAAATATACGATTCGCATTGTTGTGATATGTATCATAACTTATTTCATGATAGATATATAATGAAATAAGGATACAGCAGGTAAGACCTACGGAGAGTCCGAATATATTGATGAAAGAAAATACTTTATTTTTCCTGAGGTTTCTCCATGCAATCTTTAAATAGTTTTTTAGCATAATTAAATTTTTTAAAGTAGTTCCTCAAAATCATTTCAAATCATGGTTCTATTCACTTCTTAAAAGTTTTATCGGGTTCGTTCTTACAGCCTGCCATACTTTAATACCCGATGTTATTCCGGCTATAATAAATAATACAAGCACTGAATTTATCAATGTAGACGAGGCAATTCCTGCATTCACCGCGAAGATCATATCAAGTAAAAGTTTTGTAAGTGCATACCCGCCGTAACACCCTATTGCAGCTCCAATAATAAATATCCAGAAGTACCCACGGTTAACTAACAAAAGAATATGACCCGATCTTGCGCCAACAACTTTTCGCAGCGCTATTTCTTTCATTTTTTTCACGATGGTAAGCGAGATCAAGCCGAACAATCCTGTGGCTGTCAATAAAATTGATATGATCGCAAACCAGGAGAATATTTTTGCAATATTACTTGTAACCTTGTAGGCTTCCTGTGTTATTTCGTTTTGATAAAAACCGGTGAAGGGCTTCATAGGAAAAATTTTCTTCCATGCATCTCTTGTTTTTGCATACACCATTTCGAGATCGGATAATTTAGTTTGCAAAACAAGAAATTGAAACCGGTTTTCTTTTGCAAGTTTCATTACGACAGGTTCTTTTGGATCAAACAAACGGTTAAGTTGGAAATCCTTCAGTATACCAACCACAGAATAATTCATGCTATCAATAAAGATCTGTTTACCCAAAGCCTCTTTACTCTTCCATCCATAATTAGCAGCCAGGTTTTCTGTTATAAGGATCGACTTTGAATAATCTCCTTCCATTTGTACATCAAATGTTCTTCCTTCCGCCATTTTAAGATCCATCGTCTTAATATAATCCGGTCCTACTTCAAGGAAATTTGCTTCTTCTTTTTTCTCTTCTGCCTCGGTAACGATATTTCGATAGCCATAACCAATATGACTTCTTGTACCTGCCAATGCAGTCACTTGCGGGATCGCTGCAACTTCATTTTTAAAAGAAGCAAAAGCAGTTGTATCAGTTACGACAACACCAATTGTATTCTCAATATTATATCCATAATTATAATTCTTCTGGAATTCTGCATTGCGTGCAAAACCAATTCCTGCAATAACAGTAATTATTGCAATTGATAATTGCATACCCAACATTATTCTTGAAAACAAGTTGTTGCCTCCAAATTTTACTGTTCCCCGAAAAATTGTAGATGGATTAAACCGGCTGATATAAAATGCTGGGTAAGCACCGGCCAGTAATGTGGTCAACAACACAGCACCACCAATAAACAACAAGAGGCCGGGATCATTAAAATAATCAGCGGTGATCTTAACACCATTAAACATTTCATTAAATGCAGGGAACCAAAACCGGTTTAAAACTGTAGAAAGCAGAACGGACACGCATACAATAAAACAGCATTCGATCAATAATTGGAAAACTAATTGTTTGTGTGAGCTTCCCATTACTTTTCGTATGCCTATTTCCTTTAATCTCCTGTTCGCATGCGAAACAGTGGTGTTAGAAAAATTAAGACAAGCAGAAAGAAAGATCAGGATTGCAAGAATAAATGGTCCATATGCTGCCGAATCTTCAGGACGATCATATAAATTATTAGAATCAATATTACTTTGTATTGCATTTTCATGTAAGGAAATAAGTTTAAAGCCCGATGCCTTCCAATCCGTCCTGGCTTTATTTTGTATGGGTAAATATTTATTAAATGACCTTGCAATTATTGGAGCATCAGATTTTTTAGGGATCCTGAAAAAAGCTGCATCGAGCATCCATGTCCAGTCATCAGGAGCGATCTTTGATCCATCGCCTTTTAAATAATTTTCGAAATTGGTGATGAACCCGAATTGTATGGTAGAATTTACAGGAACATCTTTCAATACACCGGTTACTGTAAGCGGCATTGCATAACTATCACCCGAATAAAAAGTCAATGCTTTTCCTAAAGGATCTTGTTTACCAAAATATTTTTTTGCAATTGATTCAGTGATCAGCACTGAATTTTTATCTGTTATGTTATTTGAACCAGCAACAACCGGGAAATTGAACAGATCAAAAAATGCGGGGTCAGTAAAATGTGCTTGTTCAGCAAAAGGCTCATTCTTATCATATTTTACATTCAAGCCGCGGCTATCAAGTCGCACCGCTTCTGCTATTCCTGCAAATTCACTCTGTGCTTGCTTTACAGCAGCTAAGGGAAAAATTCCTTTCACTCCATTTGCACCTGATTTAAAAGTCAAAGCCCGATAAACATTCTCCTGATCTTTATGAAAATTATCAAAACTAAAACTGTAGCGATATGTTTGAAAACCCCAAACTATGGCAGCAAGGCCGATACCCATTCCAAAGATGTTAAGCAATGTATAACCCTTGTAGCGCCACATACTCCGCAAAACGATCTTATAAATATTTTTAAACATACAATAAGTTTTAGATGGTGAGTTTTATGTTATCATCGTTAGTATTTCTATTCATCGTCCCTTGCGACGCTCCGTTCATCTTTCTTTTCTTTACTCAACATCTGCGTCGTCCCGATTAAATCGGGAAGCTTGCCGAAGGATCGCACTCTTGTACTAATTCAAGTCTATTCGCCTTTATTTTCCTCATAATCCTTTTAAATCATGCAAATCCTGGTTCTGATTTATTCCGTTCTCAAACTCTTCACAGGATTCATCAAGGCCGATCTTACCGCATGAAAACTTACTGTTCCCAATGCGATCAATATCGTTGCTAATGAAGCTGCAATAAATACCCAACCCTGCACAGGAATTCTAAATGCAAAATCCTGCAACCACTGATTGCCTGCATACCATGCCAATGGAATAGCAATAAGAATAGCAATACCGATCATTACTAAAAAATTTTTTGCTATTAAAATGGTGATACTTGTGATATTTGCACCTAACACTCTTCGTATTCCTATTTCTTTTGTTCGTTGTACCGTGGTAAATGCAGCCAATCCAAACAACCCTAAGCAGGCAAGCAATATGGCAAGTGTTGCTGCTACAGTAAATAAAGTTGATGAACGTTGTTCACCAACATATAACTTGTTATAATCTTCATCCAAAAAATGATATGTGAACGGGCGGTCAGGTATTCGTTGCTTCCACATCATTTCAAGACGACCCAATGTGGGCTGCGTCTCTTTCCCATTGATGCGAACCATAAATGAACGGGAATAATCACGACCAAGAAATAGTACTATTGGACCGATCGGGTCACGAAGACTGCTGAAATTAAAATCTTTTACCACTCCAACTACCGGCCCTGGGCTTCCTTTATCAATTATTTTACCAAGAGCTTGTTCGGGTGTCCAACCTATTTTATTAGCCAATGCTTCATTGATAATATAAGGTTGCCGAAAATTTGCATAATCATTTGTGGTATCCATTATCGCAAAATCAGATTCCTGGAAGTCGCGGCCGGCCAGCAACTGCATCTTCATTGTTTTTGTAAAATCAAGATCAACAGGCATGGCATTCACTGATATTTCTTTTTTCCCTTTTTCATCTGTTACATTAATGCCATCACCCCATTCTACATACTCGGGAGTTTCATAAGCAGCAGTTACTCCTTCCACTCCCTGCACTTGTGCTATTGCTTCCTTGATGTTTTTAAAATCATTACTCATTTTTCCACCGATCGGCAACACAGCAATATATTCTTTATCATATCCAAGATTTTTTGTTTGCATAAAATTCATCTGCTGCAGGATGATCGCTGTATAGATGATCAGGAATATGGAAATGCTGAATTGAATTACGATCAAAGATCTGCGCAAAGTGCCACTGCCCCCGGTAATACGAAATCCTTTTTTTAACACGCCTAACACTTTTGTTCCAGACAATATCATTGCCGGGTAAAAGCCAGCGAGAAAACTTACAATGATCGCAAATAATCCAAGCGAAATGATCGGAGTAGGTTGTAATAATGTTTCTGAAGTAAATTCTTTGCCTGTTATATTATTGAAATATGGGATCAATAAAACGCTTACACCTAATGCAAGACCTGCAGAAAAAAAAGTTATTATTGTTGATTCACCAATGAATTGAAAGAACACTTGTTTTTTTGATGCTCCCAACACTTTACGCATTCCTATTTCATTACCACGTCCCGTTGATTGCGCTGTTGCGAGGTTGGTATAATTAGCAGATGCAATAATTAATATCAGCAATGCAATTATTGCAAACATGTATATATAAGATATGCTGCCATTCGGTTCAAAACCCGCCAATGATGATCTTAAGTGAACAGTTTTTAAGGGCTCCAAATGAAACGTGAGATAATTATTACCTTGAAGTTTTGCTTCTGTCCTTACTTCAGGTGTTTTCACATAGGTCGCAATTTGCTGCTGTAATTGTGGAATATCTTTTTTATCTCTTACTAATAAATAAGTGATCCAATTCGCTTCCCACCATTTTTCATTTTTAACGCCATTAAGATTGAGAAACTGTGTAACGAAATCAAACTTGATCTGTGAGTTCTGCGGCGCATCTTCACAGATCGCAGATACTTTCATATCCTTTCCAAATACTGTTATTGTTTTATTGATCGCTGACTCATTGCCGAAATATTTTTGAGCCATAGATCTTGTCAGCACGATTTTATCAGGCGCATCTAATGCTGCCGAAGCATCGCCTTCTACCAGGCTAAAAGAAAATATTTTAAAAAGTGGTTGATCAGCGAAAAGAATTCTCTGTTCATCAAATATTTTTTCTCCGTATTTTATAATACCATGACTAATAAAAGCTCTTGTATAATCTTCCACAGCGGGAAATGTCCTTTTAAATTGAGGACCTACTTTAGTGCCGGTAGTTGCCGTTGTGTTTATCGTTTCTGCATTTTTATATTCCATAGTTACACGAACGATCCTATCCGCATTCTTATTAAACTTATCATAGCTAAGTTCATGGCTTATAAAAACTCCGATCAACAGGCAAGCAGCAAGCCCAACTGTTAAACCGGTGATATTGATACCAGAGTAAAGTTTGTTTTTACCCAGGTTGCGAAAAGCTGTTTTGAAATAATTTTTAAACATTATAAAATTTTTATTCTGTTTTTAAACTCTTAACCGGGTTAGCAAGTGCTGCTTTAATTGCCTTGAAACTCACAGTTATTAAAGCAATAACTATGGCAGATATGCCGCCAACAATAAAGATCCACCAGCTTATATTTATTCTGTATACATAATCCTGTAACCATTGATTCATAAAATACCACGCAACAGGTGAAGCTATAATGAAGGCGATAGTGATGAGGATAATAAATTCTTTTGAAAAAAGGTATACAACACCGCTAACAGAGGCCCCAAGCACTTTCCTGATACCCACTTCCTTTATTCTTTGTACTGCCATAAATGAAGCCAATCCATACAAGCCAAGACAACTGAGAAAAATAGCAATGACAGCGAAGATCTTGTAGAGGTTTGATAACTGGTTTTCCTGCTTGTAAAAACTTTCTATTTTATCATCAAGAAACCTATATTCATAAACATAATTTGGAAATGTTTTCTCCCATATTTTTTTGATGGATTGCATGGAAGAAGCAATGTTTGTGGTTGAAAGTTTTATTGAAACCTGGCGATACATGGTGCTGTTTGTGGCAATAAGTAATGGTGCCAGGTCCTGGCGCAAAGACCTGTCATTAAAATCTTTCAATACACCAACAACAGGACATTTTATCAGACCACCCATTATGCTTATTTGTTTGTTCAATATATCTTCCGGTTTTTTAAATCCTAAACTTTTCACAAACGATTCATTCACCAAAAATTCCCTTGTCCAACCGGAAGGTTGCAAATTTTTTCCGGCTACCAGTTGTAATTTATAAGTCGGCACATAGTCATTGTCTGCGAATTTGACAATAGCCTGGAAATCTTCATCCTTTAATGCATGATCAAATTTGAATGTGGTAAACATATTATTATCATCTTCTATCGGGGAGTTGGAACTGAAGCTTACTGCCTGCACCCCGTTTGACAATAACTCCTGCTTTAAATAATCCGTCAGCTTGACGCCGGTACTGTCGGGACGATAAGGAACATTTACGATTGCATCTTTATCAAAACCCAGCGATTGACTCATAAAATAATTCATTTGTTGTATAATAATGAGTGTTCCGATGATAAGTGCCTGTGCAATGACGAATTGAAAGACTACCAACCCTCTTCTTAATGAAATTCCCTTTGTAGCATTTCCGGCGAGTTTACTTTTTAAAGCATTAACAGGATTAAAGCGTGATAAAACAATAGAAGGATAGAAACCGGCAAGTACCGTTACAATAATTGTTACAGCCAAAAGAAATAAAATAACTGCAGGATTGGTTAGTATGTTGAATGAAAGCGAAAGTTCTAACAATTGATTTACATAAGGCAATGCAAGGATTGTAATAAGTGCTGCAAGTATTACAGCAATTGTAACTATCAAAAAGGTTTCAACGATGAATTG
>VBAS01000417.1 GCA_005882975.1 Bacteroidota bacterium
TTTAATTTGTCTTTATTCAGATCAGGATAGGTACCACCAACCATTATGATCGTATTATACTTATTCAGTTCAACACGATTAAAAACAGATGATTCAAGATGAGTCGAGGGAATATTCATTCGTTGATCAAGCAAGTGCCAAACTTCACCGGCATCTGTTGCATTTACACCGGGACCCACGATCATCGCTATAGTTGGTTTTGTTACGACAATAAACTTACTACTGCCGAGATCACTACCTGTATTTACATTGCCAGTTGTTATAGCATACACTTTTAGACGATACTTTTCTGCTACTGCACTTATTTTGCTTGCTAAAGTTTCAGCATTATCCTTTTGTTGATTCACCGGAATAAGAATCGTTCCGTAATCAAATTTTTTATTTGCTCCTGCTATCTGCATTTCAAAAGTATTGGTCGCCACTTTTACAACAATGCCTGCCGTTAGCATTTCATTCACTGCGGCCGGTGCATATAGTTCATCCCATTCAAGCAGATAAGCATAATTTGATTTATCCCCTACTATTTCTCCTTTTGGAAAATTTAAGGATTCAACTTTTGCTCCAAGGCTTGGTGCTGTCGTTAATTCTTTATAAGGCAAACCAAAAGCAAGTGGCATCGTCCACGCAGTAATGTCATAAAACAAACTGTCTTTATAATCCAGTGTTTTATCAAAAATGCCTCTAATCAAACTATGTTGTGCCTGGTCTAATGAAACAAGGAATGCTGCTCCTTTTTCAAAATCTTTATCATTCCATCCATCAGGCAATTCGTTGATCTCGATCTGGTGACGTTTGAGCATTGTTGCAAACTCAAAAGTTTTTGCTTTATCATTTTTATCACCAAACACATAAGCCTTGATAGAAAATGCGGCAGCACGATCAGAAGCATGTTTGAAAAAATCTCTCTGGTATTCTAAGAATTCCTTACGCAATACTTTTGCACCTTCTAATGTTGAAAGCGCCGTTACAAACTGGTTTCTTATTGTAAAAGGAAAACTTAATAATCCATTTGATGTTTGTTGTAAATGCCCTCTTGATGATGCCTGTTCAAATAAAATTCCAATGCATCCCTGTATGTCAGGATAAGTTGAGCCTTTGCCGTAATAAAAATCATCATAATTTTCTTTGGTAAAATAAAGTGAACCGATGCGATCAAGAAAGGCGGCGTGAAATTTTGCCAGCTTGCCTGTAAGCTCCTGGTTTTTTTCCGGTGTTAATGGATTTACTCTTGATGCTACCCCCGGTTGAAAAAAGAATGTTGCATTACTCCCCTGTTCATGATGATCAGTCAGGATATTTGGTTTCCATTTATGAAACCATGCTAAACGATTCTGACTTTCCACATGCACTGCGGGCAACCAGTCACGATTCAGATCAAACCAATAATGATTAAAGCGACCACCGGGCCATACTTCATTAAACTCTCTTGAGTTCGGATCACTTACTAAGTTTTTACTTTTATGCTGATTGGCCCATGTAGAAAATCTTTGTAAACCATCAGGATTAAATGAGGGATCAAACAATACAACAACATTATCAAGCAACTCATCAATTTGTTTTCCCTGTGCGGCTGCTAAATAATAAGCAGTTAGCAAACTTGCATTGGCACCGCTTGATTCATTTCCATGAATAGAATGACCGATCCAGACGACGATCGGCATGTTATCGATATTGACAGAAGAAGATTGAAAAGGGTCAGTAAGCTTAACGTGTTGTTGCCTTATTTCTTCAAGTCTTTGCTGATTTTTTGGAGAAGTAATGATCAATAAAATTTGCGGACGACCTTCATAGGTAAAACCCATTGTTTCCAATTTCACTCTGTCAGGGGCTGCTGTAGCAATCGCCTTCATATAATTCACTAACCGATCATGAGTGATATGCCACTCTCCCACTTCATGATAAATTATATCCTTTGGTTTGGGGATGGAAGGATTGTAAGTAACTGAATCGGGAAGATAATATTTGAGATCCTGGGCATTGAAAGAATTTGCAAGAAGCAAAAAACAAATAGCAAATAAAAGTTTTCTCATAAGTGTTTTAATAAGGCGGGAAATTACTGAATCAATGGCAATGTTGTTATCTTTTACCCAGATGGAACAATTATTTAAAAAACTATTTTACAGTATATGAAAAAAGAAAATAAGAATCCGTAGTATAAAGATTTCCCTGGCTATTTTTCCGCTGATTGCTACCCCTTATAATTCCAAGTCCCGGCGTGAAATAATATTCCTGTTGCCTGAAATTTGCCCATTGTCCATCATCATGTATTAAAAGAATTTTATAAGATGGGAAACTGGTGTTTACCATTCTTTCAGAGTAAATAAGCGATCTTAATAATCCTCCATTATATACCATTGTTTTTACTGGCTGACTATTATCGACTGGAAAAAAAAGAGCTTCTCCATGTGGCCTTAACATATAAATAGTAGTATCATCGGCTCTTAAAACAAATATTGAATCATCATACTGATCAGTTATAGGAGTAAAAACATGATTATTAAAATTAATAGTTGTTGCGGCTTTTAAACGAAAGGTATCTTTTCCAAAATAATTCCCAGTCGCTGTAAAGAAGCTGTCCACATATAACCATTTATTTCCTTGGGTCAGCGGAAATAGTTCGCTGCTAAAATTATTACTGATATCATCTGTTTTTAGACAACTTGTGACTAATAATGAGCTTAATAATATCGTAATAAACTTTTCTTTCATGAATGTTTGCAGCCGACTGCTTTTATTATCACAAGTTATTTTGTTTAATAGTATTGACAATAACATCCTTAAAGAACAAATTTCCGTTTCTAATTATTTATATCGGACTATATTCTACTAGGGTAGCCTCAGATCTGGATGGACAATATTCTATATATAAAAATCAATAGCGTTTACCAGTATATTATTACCCATTTCGAAACTTATCCGCCGCTAAATTCAGCGTATATTTGCAGCCCTGTTCGCCATAGGTCTAACGACGGCGGGTTCGACGTTTTTATGAGCAAAAAAGGAAAAGTCTTGGTGGCAATGAGTGGTGGTATCGACAGTACTATTACCGCTTTGATGCTTCATGACGAGGGTTATGAAGTAGTAGGCATTACTATGAAAACATGGGACTACGCAGCCAGTGGTGGAAGTAAAAAAGAAACCGGTTGTTGTAACCTGGATTCATTTAATGATGCAAGACAAGCTGCGGTGGAGCATGGTTTTGCTCATTATATCCTTGACATCCGCGAAGAGTTCGGTGGTTTTGTAATTGAGAATTTTGTTGAAGAATATTTAGCTGGCCGTACGCCTAATCCATGTGTGCTTTGCAATACTCATATTAAATGGAGGGCATTATTAAAAAGAGCAGATGCTTTGAGCTGTGATTTTATTGCAACAGGTCATTATGCAAAGATCCGTCAACATGATAATGGCAGATATGTAGTAAGTAAAGCTGTTGATGAAACAAAAGATCAGAGTTATGTATTGTGGGGTTTGCAACAAGATCTTTTGAGTAGAACAATTTTGCCATTGGGGACATATCGAAAAACCGAGATAAGACAAATGGCCTTTGATTACGGTTATCCGGAATTGGCAAAGAAAAGTGAGAGCTATGAAATTTGTTTTGTCCCTGATAATGACTATCGTGGTTTTTTAAAAAGAAATGTAGCAGGTTTGGAAGAAAGAGTTGATGGAGGAAATTTTATTGATAAGAATGGAACTGTTTTAGGTAAACATAAAGGTTATCCATTTTATACCATCGGGCAACGCAAAGGTCTAGATATTGCTTTAGGGCGCCCCGTGTTTGTAACCAAAATTGATCCTGATACCAATACTGTTGTTTTAGGTGATGAGGAAGATCTTGACCAGAATGAAATGTTAGTCGGTAAATTAAATTTGATCAAATATGATCTCATTACTCCTGGGATGGAGTCAACAACGAAGATCCGCTACAAGGATAAAGGAGCACTATCAAATATTTATCCTGAAAATGGTGTAATGA
>VBAS01000073.1:0-12971 GCA_005882975.1 Bacteroidota bacterium
CACAAAAAAGTACAATGAACAAACTAAACTAAATATTGTAACGGGTGTAGAATTTCAACAAGGAATTTCTTCTGTAAGAATTTATTCAAATAAAAGTGGCAAGCCTGATACTTTACAAACCGATGATGAAATAAACAATCGTGTATTCCTTGCATTTGCTCAGGGTACTCTTGAACTGCCAAGAAGTTGGTTTATTACTGCCGGTCTCAGTGTCAACTCCCAAAATCTGACGATCACTCGTTTATCAGTTTCACCTGTTATTGAACAAAAAAGAAATTATAATAATGAACTTGCTCCAAGACTCGCTGTGTTGAAACAATTAGCAAAACCATTATCTATATATGCAAGTGTTGGAAGAGGATTTTCGCCGCCAACAACTGCAGAGATATTGCCATCAAGCGGCATCATTGCAACAAACTTAAATGCGGAAGAAGGAATTAATTATGAAGCAGGGCTTCGTGCAAAATTTAACTCCGGCAGAATTTATGAATTTATCTTGATGTAAATGGATTCCGTTTTGGATTAGAGAATACAATTGTTCAACGCAAAGACGCATCCGGTGCAGATTATTTTGTGAATGCAGGAAGTACAAAACAATTAGGAGTTGAAAGTTATTTATCCTGGCAAATAATAAATAACATCAATCAATCTTTTACAAATTGTAAGATCTGGATCAGCCATACATGGAATGATTTTTCCTACAAAGATTTCAAACAGGTAGCTACAGATTATGCAGGAAAAAAATTACCAAGTGTTCCCAAAAATACTATAGCTGCAGGTTTCGATATTGATACAAAACGTGGCTTATATTTAAATGTAAACTATTATTACGCGGATCCGATCCCTTTGAATGATGCCAATACGGAATATGCATCTTCTTATAATTTATTAGGCGCAAGAATGGGTTGGAAAAAACATCTTCATGCCAAAGTATTAATGGAATTGTTTATTGCAGCTGATAATATTTTAGATGAAAAGTATAGTTTAGGAAATGATATCAATGCATTTGGAGGAAGATACTATAATGCTGCTTCCACTTTTAACTTCGCGGGTGGTATTGCATTACATTTTGGTTTTAAATAACTTTCGGAAACATATAAATATTTTGATGTCTCTGTCAAATGCTTCTATTTTTATTAATAAGTATCCTTTAATTATTCGGTGCACCACTATCGATCCAGCATAAGATCGCATTCTTTTGATCATTTGTTAAACTGCCATTCTGAGGCATACTGCCGTTAGCTACTGCTTTACGAATATCAGATCTTGCATTATACACTTGCGCATATATTGTCAATGCTCCGGGTCCGTTTGAGCTTCCGCTTGCATGACAACCAGAATTTGTTGCACAATAAGATAGTATAATTGGGCTAACATCAGCAGCATAAAATTTTGGGGTGCTGCAATCAGGTGTATAGTTAACCTTATTCTTACTGCAAGACAGGAGTAGAACGCCGAAACCAAAAACAGTAATAACTATTTTTTTCATATTTGATCTTATTTGGATAACGATTTAAAAACGGGATTCAAGTAAATAGGTTTTACAAAAAAGCGACAGTTACTTCATAATCGAAAGTACACTGCAATAGATGAATTAAGGAAAACGGGTGAATTGATTTTAGAGTTGCTTCATTAATATAAAATGAGACAGTAAATCTTCTTCAAAGTTTATTCCGAAAAGATCTTTTGTGCAGATAAAAATGTGTTTAAAATTTTTCTTGTATTCAAAACATGTCTGCCTACATTTGCCTCCGATTTGGTTCTTGAGTTAATTATTGCTGCATAGAAATTCTGCAGTACAAAAGTGCGACGCAAGGAACGGTGAAAAGAATTCCTGCTGTTGGGTACAAAATAGTTAACAAGATTAAAAGGGAAGTCAGTCAAAATCTGACGCTATCCCCGTAGCTGTAAGCTCCATTAAAGTTGTGAATCTTCATGCCACTGTCTCGCCTGAGGCGAGACGGGAAGGCTTCAACAACGGAGTAAGCCAGAAGACCTGCCAGGTCACAAATAATTTTTTGCTTTCGGGTGAAAGGCAAGAGGTGTAATCGTCGCAAGGCTTTTATATTTCTATCTTTTTTTTCGGAAGCAGTCACACAAAAACTTTTTTAAATGAAAAAGAAATTTTTGATCGTGGCTGCTGCATTCATTGGCAGTCAGCTATCGGCACAACTTGCCCCGACAGGTCGGGAACAAGACACATCATTACTTGATGAAGTAGTAATTACAGCAAATAAGTATCCTAACAAAACCTCATTGACAGGAAAAGTTGTTACCATCATCACAAGAGAACAATTGGAACGCAGCGGCGGAAAAGATCTGTCGCAGTTATTGACAGAACAAGTGGGTGTTTATATTGGCGGTGCCAATAGCAATGCAGGCAAAGACAAAAGTTTGTACCTGCGCGGCGCAAGGGTTGATCATACATTGATAGCGATCGATGGTGTTCCTGTATATGATGCAAGTGGTATCGGTAACAATTTTGATATCCGCAATCTTTCTATTGACCAGATCGAACGCATTGAGATCTTAAAAGGAAGCCAATCTACTTTATACGGCAGCGATGCCATCGCTGGTGTGATAAATATTATTACCAAAAAAGCGGGAGTGAAATTATTTTCAGGAAATGGATTGCTTAGTTATGGAAGCAATAATAGTGTAAGGGCCAATGCCGGTATAAGTGGAAAGAAAGGTATCATTGATTATGATCTTGCTTACTCGCTTTTTGACACAAAAGGAATTAATGAAGCAATAAGTAATGTGCCAAATGCGGATAAAGATGCATATCAGCAAAATAGTTTGCAGGCCCGTATAGGAATACAAGCAGGAAAGAAAGCCCGCATTCAACCATATTTCCGTTATAATAAAATAGACGGTGATATTGACCAGGGATCATTTACTGATGAACTCGATTATACTTTCACACAAAAAAGTTACCAGGCCGGAGTTCGCAATGAATTTTCATTCGGAAACACAACGCTAAACGTTCTTTATAATTATAATCATATCGACAGGTTATATATTGATGATTCGGTAAAAAGCCAGAATGGTTTTGATAAATATTCTAGGGGATCTTATAAAGGACAGGAACATTTTATTGATGCATATATAGCGATGCCGGTTGGTAACGGTTCATCCAAACTTACTGCAGGCGCTGACTTCAGGACTTCGAATACCGACCAGGAATATTCTACTGTAGGTTTCTTTGGCCCTTATTCATCAAAATATTCTAAGGATAGTTTGCATCACAATCAATTAGGATTATATGCTGCATTCAATTTAAATACGAAAAAGGGATTTAATCTTGAAATAGGCAATCGTTTGAATATTCATTCAGCTTATGGAAGCAATTATGTTTTTAATATTAATCCTTCTTATTTACTGAATAAGAAATTCAAATTGTTTGCAAATGTTTCTACTGGTTATCGTACACCATCACTTTATCAATTAGTTTCAGAATATGGAAATAGAGATCTGAAGCCAGAATCAGCTTTTACTGTTGAAGGTGGTGTTCAATATTTTTCTGCTGATAGTAAATTCTCCGGTCGTTTAACTGGATTTGAACGGGACGTGATGGATGTTATTTTCTTTTATTTTAACCCAACAACTTTTCAATCGCAATACATTAACCAGGACAAACAAAAAGATCACGGAGCTGAGCTGGAACTTGCATTTAAACCCACAAAAAATATTTCTCTGAAAGCTTTTTACAGTTTTGTTGACGGAAAGGTAACCACAGTACAAAACGGTAAAGACACGACTTATTTTAATTTGATCCGCAGACCAAAGAATAGTATTGGATTAAATGCCGGAGTAAGAATTACTGAAAAACTTTTTGTTAGCAGTAATCTTTCATGGTTTGATAAAAGGAAAGATGCATATTTTGATGCTATGACATTTCAAACTGTAAATGTAGAATTGGATAGTTATATATTGCTGGATGTATATGCCGAATATGCATTTTGTAAAAACAAATTAAAGCTATTTGCCGATCTCAGAAATATTTCAGATAGCAAGTACAGTGAAACAGCCGGATTCAATACACTTGGTTTTAATGGATATGGTGGTGTAAGGTTTAATTTCTGATATTTTTATTTATGTGTCAGCATGAAAAAAAGAACTGTCCCCGATGTGGAACAGGATTCGAATGCAAACCCGGTAATATCACGCAGTGCCAGTGTTATGGATTTGTCATCAATAACGAACTTAAAGTTTATCTGGAACAACGCTATAACGACTGTATTTGTAAAAACTGTCTTCAGTATTTATCTATTGAGCTAAATTTCTTTAAAGAGAGATATATTTTCAGATAACTACATTTGCAAAAACCAACAGCTATGCAATTCAATTTCCAGGAATTTCTTACGCTTACATTTACACTGTTTGCAGTGATCGATGTGGTTGGTTCAGTACCGATGCTTATTTCCATGAAAGAAAAAATGGGTGGCATTAATGCATGGAAAGTGACCTTGATATCCGGCGGATTAATGGTTTTGTTTTTCTTTATCGGGAAACCATTTTTGAATATTCTTGGAGTTGATATAAAATCATTTGCGGTTGCAGGTTCTATTGTAATTTTTATTTTAGGATTGGAAATGGTTTTAGGAATAGAATTTTTTAAACCCGATAAAAATGCACCATCAGGTACAATCGTTCCAATTGCTTTTCCATTGATCGCTGGCAGTGGAACATTAACAACGATCATGTCACTAAAAGCAACGTTTGAAAGATCAGACAGAAATGAATACATGATCTTAGTAGCGATATTGATCAATCTTATTGTTATCTATATTGTATTGCGTTCATTAAACCTGATAGAAAAAGCGTTGGGTAAAGCAGGTTTATTAGCAGTAAGAAAATTTTTCGGTGTAGTTTTGCTGGCTATAGTAATGCAGCAGGGTTGATAAAATAGTCTGTAGTTAATAGTCGATAGTTCAGAGTCTGACTCATAGCTAAAATTGGTCCCGTAGTACAATGGATAGTACGCAAGTCTCCGGAACTTGATATTCCAGTTCGATTCTGGACGGGACTACAAAAAATTTTGAACCAGAGGTTGTTTAAAAATACTTCATCATTGTCGTTGCTACTTCATCGGTATTTCCTTCATAATGATGACCACCGGGTAATAATTCGTGAACATAATTTTTAAGCTTGATGCTCTTTATGGGAAACTCATCATCATCGTTTCCCAATATGATCGTTGTTTTTATTGCACCTAGCTTATTTACTTCTGCCACCACATCCATGTTTCTTTTCTTTTTCAATCCCAGTTTATCCCAAACATGTGTTTCGAAATCAGTAGATGTAGATGGAGATAATAATACCACACTTACTAATTTCTTTTTTATTGAATCAGGAAAAAGATTAACAACAAAAGGGGTTATATCCGCCCCGAATGAATACCCGATAAGTATAAATTGCTGATCTTTTCTTTTATTGAACTTGTCATTTAAATAATTTACAATATCATCCGTGGTTTGCTGCGGGGTCTTTTTATCGTCAAAGTATGATTTTGAATTAAGGGAAAGGACCTGGTATCCTGTTTTATTAATAGTTGAACATACCCCTTCCGAAAAACTTGTATATCCTCCATCGCCACTGATATAAAAAACAAGTGGCTTGTTCGCAACTGAATTCCATTCCTTTAAAGGCAGTTTACTTTCTTGTGCAAGAGAGAAAAGAATGAAAAGAGAAAATATAAATGCAGAGAAAATTTTTTTTATCATGGCTTCATCACATTATTGATCGCTAACGGCAGTTGCAAAAGATCAAAATCATTATCGTAAACAAGGTATTTATTCTCCCAGACAGTAGCATATTTCTCCTTGAATTCACGCAAACCATGATAATGATTAAAGCGTTTTACTTTCGCAACCGCAATTTTAATGATCTGCTCAGCTGTATTCTCTGGCTGTGAAATACCGGTCATCGGGGCCATTCCAAGATTAAGGAATAATTTTTCCTTTGCCTTTGCGTATTCTATAAGCTTAATGATCAGTGCATCCATTGCAGCACCCGGCGCATCATTTGTTTTACGAATAAGATCATACGTACATTCATCTTCGGCATAGTCAGGAATAATATTCAGGAATGCTTTAATACTGCCAGTGGGATCTGCAAGTGTAATAATATCCTGCTGTCTTAACTCTCTTTCATCAAACATGCCTTGTGAAAAAATGAATTCATTTTTTTGATAATTTTCCAGCCATTCATCAGACACTTTCTTTAATTGTGAAATAAAGGTCATATTGTAAGGCGGCTGATGTGCAGTGATCATAAATCCTTTTTTCTGTAAACTATTCAAGCCGTTTCGAAAAGATTTTTTATCCCTGCCTTCCAAAGAAAATTTACTTAACTCTAATATAGCTTCCTGGCCGATCATGAGCTTACTTTTTTTCAATTTTTGGAACAATGGCATGCTGCTTTCCTCCACCCGGTAGAATGCGGTTTTTAGACCCATTTTACGACAGTGCCGGTCGAATTCTTTTAATACATCAATCTTATTTTCTTCTGCACATACAGGCTCTTCCAAAACAATTGCAAATCCACGGGAAATACGATAGGCAACAAATGCTTCGTGCAGGTCAGAAAAAAAATAAAGTTTATCCTTATAAAGTTTAAAGTAATCAGTACATGAATTACCAAACTGATCCAATAAAAATTTTGCTTTCTCTTTACTGGATTCATTAAACGCTTGCTTTGTAAAATGCGGCTTGATCAGTGTAAACAAAAGAAAACTCCAGGTAAGAAAACCAAGTATTCTTAATAACCATATAAATTCTTCTCCAAATCTTGTAACGGGATGAAGTGAACTATCTTCTACAAGAAGGAATGCATTTAATGTATGCAATATTGATTGCTTCCATGTAAAATCGATAGCAAAGTGTTTTTTATCAATAAAATAAAAACTTATAAATCCAAATACAAGGACCGCTATAACACTGACAAGAGAAGTTTTAAAACCAGCCTGCATCCACTTATTGCTACTGCGGATGCGGTATTGGCTTGCTGTTATTATCAATGTTATTATTGTAACGGCACCTACGGCCGCTTCTTCCCAGTCAAGAGCTTTAGTAAGATGCCCGATCAACGAAAGGATCGATAACACCACTGCAATGATCCATGCATTTCGTAAACCTCTGAATAAAAAAGCTGCAGTAACTAACAGCGACAATCCTATGAACAATACCAGCATGTTCGAAGCATGTATTGCATCTAACGGAAGATATTCTCTTAACAAATGTAACCGCTGATGGATAGGTGGTGTTACGACTGATATAATGTTCACGATGCCTAAGAAAAAAGTTAGAACTGCAGGCGCCATCCTGAAAAAAAGTTTTCTTCCTTTCCATGCATATGTCAATAAGCCAGCGAGCAATGGCAACCAAAATTCAAATACCCGGTAAAGGATGGTAATAGATAAAGCCTGAATGGAAGAATAACCAAACTGCTCCAACACAAATACCATGGATAGCTCCACTGCACCCAGGCCTCTTAAGAATGGTGAAATGATCATCAATAATACAGCAATGATATATACGGCGGCTGATGCAGTAAATGAAGCGGGCAAACCCAGGGCCATCATCGCAATATAAATATGCAGTATTCCACTTACTTCTATACCCAAAGAGAAAAATGTTGACCTGGTGAATTCTGCTGTATTGATATTAGAGGAAAAAATTTCGTTAAGAAATGATACAACTGCCGGAAACTTTTTACTGATCCAATTATAAACTCCCTTTTTTTGTTTTATAGACCGGGCAACAACAAATAACCCGACCAGCAATAGAAATAAGATCACAAGACCGATCCATGCATTATTAAATTCATTTTTATAAAATACAGTGAATATAATGACAGGCAAACCGGCAATAAAAACACTCAGCAATCCAATAAAGCCAAACAATGCACTTGCCTGGTGCACCTTTGCTTTATTAAATCCCGCTTTACGGATCTGCGAAGGAGAATAAGCGAGAGAACTAATGCCACCAGCCGGCAGAAAAACACTGATGAAATTTCTTTTAAGAAATAAAATTACCGCATCATGCCATGGAAGCAACAGACCTACAGCCGAAAAACTTTTGCGGTACATGCCTCCATATAAATAAAAATAGATGATAGTTAAGGCAAAGCCTGCGAACAACCAAACGGGATCTGCAGCAATTATTTGAGGAATGATTGCATGCAATTCTTTTCTTTCACTGCGAAAAAAAACAATTGCTAATAATAGCATGAGAACTGCTACTACTTCTCTCCAGTAGATCTTTGGAGAAAAAGATTTGATCTTATTACTAACCCCGGTACCCACGATTTAGGAGGCAAGTAAAGAATGCCTGAACTCAAAACCAAATAAAGGGAAGAAAACAACAACTGATTAACGAATTCTCTTATCTATGAGAACAATATGAATTCAACTTATTTCCCTGGCTATCTTTAAATTTTGGATAGGAACCATCATTACAAACCTTTTGATAGTAATTTGACCGGTCTAATCTTGTTACTTCACAATCCCAACAAGTTCTTCCACCGTCTTTACTACACGCAAAAGAAAAAACAATAAGAATGACCAATAGTTTTTTCATTGAAAGGTTTTGATAAAGTTAGTACTAATTGCACCCTTAATCTTCTTTTACGGTCCTGATCCTGAAATTTTAGAGCCTTATATAACCGCACTTAGCACCATCACTCCCACTAATCCCAAAACAGAGATCAGTGTTTCCATCACTGTCCAGGAAAGAAATGTTTGTTTTAAGGATATCTGAAAAAATTCTTTAAAGATCCAGAAACCTGAGTCATTAACATGGGAACCGAATACACTTCCCGTGCCTACTGCCAATACTAATAATTCAGGAGAAACTGTCCCGGTTGCCAACAAAGGAGAAACAATTCCTGCTGCGGTTATTCCTGCAACGGTAGCTGATCCAATAGCCACTCTTAACAAGGCTGTTATCAACCACGCAAATAGTAATGGATGAATATTCCATTGTGTACTAAAGGAAGTAATATAATCAGCAGTACCACTATCAATCAATACTTGTTTAAAAACTCCGCCTGCTGTAATAATGAGTAATATAACCGCGACGCCACTAATCGAATCATTCAGCCATTGCATTACCTGCTGCATTGATCTTCCTTTCGCTATTCCAAGAAAGAAAACAGCAAGCAAAACCGAAAGCAATAATGCAATGGTAGCATCACCAATAAAAAGAATCACTTTCTTCATGATCGATTCGCCAGGAAAAAAAGTATTTGCTACTACGGCAATAGCGATCAACAATACGGGCAATAACGCCAGCATAAAACTTTCGAATACGCCTGGCAATTTTTTTTCTTCGGTTTCAATTTTATCCTGCGCTGGAATTGGAATGTTCAATCTTCTCAAAAATCTTCCTAACAATGGCCCTGCAATAATTACAACAGGTATAGCAATGACAAGACCATACATCAGTGTTTTACCAAGGTCTGCTTTGAATGCACCAACGAGGAACATGGGGCCGGGATGTGGAGGCAAAAAACAATGCGTGGTGCTTAACCCTGCAGCCATTGGTATTGCGATATATAATAAAGGAAGTTTTGCACTTCGTGCAATTGAGAAGATCAATGGAACTAAAATGATAAACCCGGCATTATAAAATAATGGTATGCCGACAAAAAAACCAGTAAGCAATACGGCCCATTGAATATTTTTTTTTCCAAAAGAACGGATAAGTGTGTTTGCGATCTGGCTGGCAGCGCCGCTTAATTCTAATATTTTTCCCAGAATAGCACCCAGGCAAATGATCAGTATCACATCACCTAATGTACTTCCGACACCAGCCTTCACTGCTTTTAATAATGCATCGGGCTGCATTCCGAAAGCAAGACCTGCCAGTAATGCAACGATCAATAATGAAAGAAAAGGGCTGACCTTTTTATATGTAAGAAATATTTGTAATCCAATTGCAAGAACAATTATGACAAGCTGCATAAAAATTTATTGAACAGTATTGCTCAATGTACCAATATTATCGATTGAAATATTTATTTCATCCCCGCTTTTTAAAGTAAAATCACTTCCTGGTACAATGCCAGTTCCTGTCATGATCAAACATCCATTTGGAAAACTACATTCACGGTAAACAAATGAAACAAGTTCCTGCAATGTTCTTTTTATTTGACTGATCGCAATTGAACCTTCAAAGACTTTTTTATTATCGCGGTTGATCACAAGTGATATTGTCGTGTTGCTGTCCAGTGGTCCATCTGCAATATAAATACAAGGGCCCAATGCTGCACAACCATCATAGGTCTTTGCTTGCGGAAGATATAAAGGATTTTCGCCTTCAATACTACGGCTGCTCATATCATTGCCGATCGTATACCCAACAATTTTTCCTGATGAGGAAACGACCAACGTTAACTCGGGCTCGGGTACATCCCATGTTGAGTCTTTTCTTATTCTTACAAATGCATTATGACCAACAACACGATGAGTCGTGGATTTAAAAAACACTTCAGGTCTTTCCGCTTCATAAACTTTTCCATAAAAATCTGCACCGCCCGAAGCTTTACTCTCTTCCTGTCTTCCTACTTTACTTCTTAAATAGGTGACACCGCAAGCCCATAACTCTTGTTGACTGCCTATGGGAGCCAATATATCTTCCAGAACAGATCTATCTCTTTTTTTTACTACAAGAATGAGATCCTCAATTTTCTCAATAAGAATATCATCATTAATAAATGTATCCCAGTTCTCGTTTTGCACAAGATAAAATAGATCATCTTTCTCTATTACGATGCCTGTCTTTGTCCGGTATAATTTCATACTTAAGAATTATTTGATTTTAATATCGCTCCATAACCATATTAATGATTCGGGTAAGATAGCTCCCCCATGTTTACCACTATGTGTCCCACTTCCTTTTTCCAATCTGTATTCATATCCTTTGAACTTTAATGCAGATTCCATTTCCAGATTAGCAAGCCACCAATCACCGTGTTCATTATTCAGGTCATTGCTCCCATCCTGCATAAAAATTTTAATATCCTTCTTTTTATGTTTACGGATAATTGACGGATAGTTATTACCACCGCGAATATTGGTATAGCTTCCTATTTGACTAAGTACTTTATGAAAATATTCCGGATGTTCCCATGCAGCAGTAAAAGCGCAGATAGCTCCTGACGACAGACCACCGATCCCATGCATCTTTGGATCATTGCTAATATTATACTTCTTTTTTAGTTCTGGAATGATCTCGTCCATTAGCATAACCGTATACCGGTCATCAAGCACATCATATTCATCTGCACGATTACTTACGCGGAAACGACTCTCCGGATAATCTTTTGTATTATGCCCGGGATTTACAAATAAACAAATGGTAACAGGCAGTTTCTTTTGGTAAATAAGATTATCATAAACGACAGGCACCCGAAAATCACCACTGTCATTTACATAAGCATGTCCGTCCTGGAATACCATAAGGGCAGCTGGCTTACTTGAATCATATTGGGCGGGAACATACACATAGTATTCCCTGAAATTATTATACATCTTGCTTTGCCATTCATATTTTGAAACAAAGCCTTTAGGAACACCTTCTTTTCTCTGTGAGTCTGGACCAAGATGATAAATTGAATCCTGTGCTAAGCAATTAATAAGATTGACAAATAAAATGAAAATGAAAATTAATTTTTTCATGATGAACAGGAATTATTCTCGCATTTTAAGTCGCAGCACATACATGTCATTTGTAATGTAGATAGTTTTTTCATCGGGGGATAAAGCAATATTGCTCGTTGCATTATCTAATTTTATATGCCCAAGTTTTTTCCCTTCACTATTAAAAATATAAACACCTCCGGGGCCTGTTGCAAATACATTTCCATTTTTATCGATCTTAAAACCATCAGGCACTCCTTTCATGGTTTTTGCTTCTTCTGATGCGCTATAAAAAATTTTTCCGTTGGTCACTGAATCTCCTTTTATATCAAATATGTACCAGTTTGGTGTAGCTCCGTCAGAGCATGCTACTACCAATCTATTATCTCCCGGCATCAAGGCAATTCCATTAGGTCTTGTGATAGAATCAACCAGCAAAATAACTTCTCCATTGGTTTTTACTTTATACACTCCGTTGAATGGAATTTCTTTTTTAGTATCTGAATCGTTCTGCGTTTGCAATCCATAAGGTGGATCGGTAAAAAATAATTCACCTGCATTGTTAAATACGGCATCGTTCGGGCTACTGAAACGTTTACCATTATATTTATCTGCAAGAGTTACAAATTTTGCTTCAGGTTTATCAAGTGGTGCATCCATTCTTGCCATTTGCCTGTTACCATGCTGACATAGAACAAGATTTCCGTTTTTGTCAAATGTCAAACCATTACTGCCGGGTTCTTTACATAAAGAAGGTTCTGTGCCTGTATATCCCGAAGGCTTTAGGTAAACTTCTTTTCCTTTTGCTTCTGTCCATTTATAAATTGTGTTCATTGGAACATCACTAAATAAAAGCATATTATGTTTTTCAACCCACAGAGGTCCTTCACTCCATTCGAAACCTTCAGCAATTATTTCTGGTTTAGCATTGGGTGAAATAATATTGTCCAACGCTGCGTCAAATCGTTCTATAGTCCCAATGTTTCTATATTTCATTTCCTGCTTTTTATTTTCCGAGTTGCTGTTACAAGCAATCATAAAAACTAATAAAGAAAGGAGAAAATTTCTATTCATAATAATTTAATTAAAATGCTTTCAAACCTAAGTTACCTTTTTAGCGGGACAGGAATTTAGTGCGAGTCTCTTGTTACTATCGAACCAGAACTTCCTTGTAAGAAATCAAGATCAGCGCCTTTGTCGGCACCGGTCACATGTTTTATATACATGCTTACATAACCTCTTTCTGCTGCAGGTTTCGGTGGTGTCCAATTGGATCTTCGTTTTTCTAATTCTACATCCGAAACATCTAAATGAATCTTTCTTTGTT
>VBAS01000073.1:12976-20051 GCA_005882975.1 Bacteroidota bacterium
CATCGAGTTCGATCATATCGCCGTTTTGCACCAATGCAAGATTACCGCCTATGGCAGATTCGGGTGACACATGCAGTATCGTCGTGCCATAAGCCGTTCCACTCATTCTACCATCACTTATCCGGACCATATCTTTTATCCCTTTCTCCAATATTTTTTTTGGCAATGCCATGTTACCAACTTCCGGCATTCCCGGATACCCAACTGGCCCTGCATATTTTAATACCATTACACAATGCTCGTCAATGTCAAGATCGGGATCATCGATGCGTGCATGATAGTCTTCGATATTTTCAAATACAACAGCACGGCCTTTATGTTTCATCAATGAAGGAGTAGCAGCAGATGGTTTCATCACTGCACCGTTCATTGCAAGGTTTCCTTTTACAACAACACATCCCGCTTCAGCGATCAACGGTTTATCATAACTCGCAATTACATTATCATTATAACATTCCGTAGTTCCCTGGATATTTTCATGATGATTTTTCCCTGTAACTGTAATAACATTTTTGTGCAAGTGATCTTGTAATTCATTCAGCACTACAGGCAAACCTCCTGCATAATAAAAATCTTCCATTAAAAATTTTCCAGATGGCATCAGGTTTACTAATAAGGGGATCTGACTTCCTATCTTATCAAACTCCTCTAATTCCAGTTTTACCCCTATTCTTCCGGCAATCGCCAATAAGTGAATAATAAAATTCGAAGAGCCGCCTACCGCAGCATTTACTTTTATTGCATTCTCAAATGCTTCTCTTGTAAGAACCTTATCGATCGTTAGATCATCTTTTACCATCTGCACAATTCTTCTTCCGCTCAATTGCGCCATTACTTTCTTTCTTGAATCTGCTGCAGGTATTGCAGCGGCACCGCTTAAAGTCAATCCCAGTGATTCAACCATACATGCCATTGTACTTGCCGTGCCCATCGTCATACAATGACCAATGCTGCGGCTCATACAACTTTCTGCAAACTCACAATCTTCCTGAGTCATCTTTCCCGTCTTCATATCTTCATCAAACTTCCAGACATGGGTGCCTGATCCAATTGTTTCTCCTTTGTATCTTCCATTCAGCATGGGGCCTCCGGGAACAACTATTGTTGGTAGCCCAACACTTGCTGCCCCCATTACAGTTGATGGCGTTGTTTTATCACAGCCCGTCAATAATACTACACCATCAATTGGATTGCCACGAATACTTTCTTCAGCATCCATGCTTGCCAAATTGCGAAATAACATGGCTGTTGGTTTCAATAATGTTTCTCCTAAACTCATTATCGGAAACTCAACAGGAAAACCGCCGGCTTCAAGCACACCGCGTTTTACACTTTCAGCATGTTCACGAAAATGCGCATTGCAGGGTGTCAGTTCGCTGAATGTATTACAAATGCCGATCACAGGTCGCCCATCAAAATGATCCGGGGGCATGCCTTGATTCTTCATCCAGCTGCGATAAATAATTCCGTCTTTATCTTTTCGTCCGAACCAATCCTGGCTTCTTAATTTTTTATCCGTTTTCATTTAAGAAATGTAAATGTTCAATTGAATCATCATAGCTTCTGTTCGAAATGATCAATTCACTAAAATAGTTTTCTGTACGCTCCGATCCCTGATCCTTCATGAATAAAACAAAATATATTTTCATCAACAGATTATCTGTCCGGGAAAAAAAACCCTTGTAAAAACAAGGGTTTGTTACTAATGCTTCTGCCTGCATTATTAGAAAAGTATTTATTTATTCCACCAAACCTTTGTATCCAATTTATCGGGTCCCTGTCTTGAAATTGCCACATTTAAATTTGTAGGATTAACAGATTGCTCGGAATTTGGATAAGTAAGTCTGTTAATAAAAGCAACTTCCTTTCCGGGATAAGGATTTGGCGCTAATGCAGGAAATCCAGTACGTCTGTAATTTGCAAATGCTTCAGGTCCGTTTAAAAATGAAGCGATCCAATATTGTGTGCCGATTTGTTCCAGTGCCCTTGCAGGATCAAATGGATTATTGGTTAAATAAGTTGTAATGTCACTAGCAGCAATAGCAGAACCCGGATGATAACTCGCCATCTGTTGCATATGAAGTGTCACTCCTGCATCGTAATAGCCTTGTACGGTGCCTGTTGTTATCCATCCTCTTTGCCTTGCTTCTGCCAGTAACAATTGCGTTTGTGCTGCCGTAACGAGGAAACAGGGAGCTGTCTTATCATTCGCGATGCGGGTACGATCTGCCTGGCTAAAATCATAAAAACTTTTGAGGCCTATAGAAACGGCATAAGCATTTGCCCCATTATTGTCAAATCCCAATGGCAATCCAACCTGGAAGCTGGGATCGGTTGTGCGGGATGCTGTTGTTTGTGTTGCTCCGGACGTTGCTCCTACATAGCGAACAGCAATAGCCGGCAAACGTGGATCATTTCTATTTTTAAGCGAATCAACAAATGGTTTAGTAAGATAAAAATTAGCAGCCTCTGTAGAGTTGAGTGTACCACCGATCGGATTTGTATAATTAGCATCATGCCTGATCAGTGCATTATCAGCATTGAGAAGAATAACTCCACCCGTGACAGCAGCCTGCACAGTTGATTGGGCCTTCGCAGCGTCTGCTTTGCTAAGCCGCATTCCGGCACGTAACAGTAGTGAATAAGCGAATTTTTTCCATTGAGCAACAACTCCACCATACAAAATATCTCCTGTCTCGATTTTGCCCGCAGCATTTAGCGCAGTTGCCGCTTCGCCCAACTCTTTAATGATGTCTGTATAGATTGATTGCTGCGCATCATAAACAGGAAAAAAGTTTTGATCAGTATATCCTTTGCCTCCTTCTGTATAAGGTATATCACCGTATTCATCAGTAAGAACCATATACGTATAAGCCTGAAAAATGCGGGCCATTTGATACAAATTTGCTCTGCCTGCATCACTCTTGGTTTTTACAATAACATCGTTCGTATTTCTGATCACATTACGATAATAGTTTTGCCATATAACTTGTGTGTTTCCCCTGTTATCAGAATTAAAATTTGCTCCATTTAATACGCCATTATTTGGAGAAATAATTTGTTGGACAACACCCATATCGTATGCGAGCGCCGTACTTGCGGGGAAGGCAGCGTTAACCACCGCATTATTTAATTGGTAAAGCGGATCTATCGCTGTTGGATTGACCTTGTTTGTGTTCAAATCATCAAAGCCTTTATCACAAGATGCTGCAAACAGTACAATGGTTAAGAAGAAACTATATTTAATTATTTGTTTCATGATTAATTGCATTAAAATTTAACATTCAGATTAAAACCAATCCCTCTTGTAGTTGGAACGCCTGTTGATTCCAATCCTATAAGGTTATCAGAACTGTATCCGAATGATTCCGGATCTATGTTATCAACCCATTTTTTGAGCATTGCTACATTATTGGCAACAAGGCTAAGCTTTACACCTTTTATTGGCCACTTTCCAGGAAGATATTTTGTAAAGTCATAGCCAAGTGTGATCTGCCGGAGTTTCCAATAACCGCCATTATAAATAACTTCTTCCATCATCCCTTGCGAACGGAGGTATCCCCAATATGGATCCACGGGAAAAACTTTTACATTATTAACTGCTCCTGATTGGTTTACTCCTTGTCCAATTATACCGTTATCTCTTCCTTCTAAGGTCTTTTTATGCAAGCCATGCCTGATCGCATTGAAGTTTGTACCGGAAAGCATTTTATTTCCGAGTTTATAATCGATCAGGAAAGAAAAGTTGATTCCTTTGAAGTTAAAAGAATTGAGAAAACCACCCACCCATTTTGGTAAAGCACTTCCCCAAAGGATCAAGTCAGCACTTCTTAATGGAATTCCATTGCCGCCAAAGACTTTGTTTCCTTTTGCATCCCTTAAAAAGCCATATGCTGCAATTTGACCTACTTCCTTTCCCACCACTTGTCTTAGCTCGCCTTGGTTGCCGAACACCTGAGTAGCAACTGTAATTCTTTCGCCGGGGGTGCTGGTAAGTAAGCTGAGTACTTTGGTTTTGTTATAAGCATTGTTCCAAGTAAAGTCCCATGTGAAATTTTTAGATTGGAATGGAATAAGGTTGAGCAATACTTCAATGCCACGATTCTCGCTTTTGCCACTGTTAATTCTGGTATCAACAAAACCTGAACCATCAGATATCTGTGCCTGTACTATCTGGTCAGTAGTTATTTTCTTATATGCTGCCAGGTCAATATTCACCCGATTCTTAAACATTTTTAACTCAAGACCAATTTCGGTTTCTGTAACTGTCATTGGTCTGAGATTAGGGTTAGGCACAGTAGTACCCAGTGGCCCGCCAAGAGGTTGCAATGCTCCGGATGGATTAGCCAATAGGTTTCCATTGATACCATAAAACAATTGACCGGCATAAGGCGGTACATCTGAATCGCTTCCCACCTTGGCATAAGCAAGCCTGAGTTTCCCATAAGACAACCAGGACATTTTCAAATGCTCTGAAAAAACATAGCCAAGTGAAACAGATGGATAAAGGATGCTACGATTTTCAGGAGACAAAGTAGAGAACCAATCGTTTCGCACCGTGCCGTTCAAATAAAGGAACTTTTTATAAGATACTTCCGCAGAACCGTATAAAGAATTTACACCTCTTTCTGAAAGGTCATAAATAGGGTCTTTTACTCTTCCATTCTGAACAGTATAAAGATCATATACAACAAAATCAGTAACTATTACACTATTATAATCTGATCGTCTCCTCATTTGGTTACCGCCGAAAGTCAGATTAGCTCCAACGTCGCCGAACTGACGTGTTGCTGATGCCAGGAAATCCAAATTGGTTTCTCTGAAGCGGCGGACATCCTGGACATATTGTCCATTTGCAAAACCAGCGGGTGCTGCAGCCCTGGAGGCATGCCCGGTTGGATAATTGTTATAATCTTCATCACGTGACCAATAATCCTGGCCAAATCGTCCCTGGATAAACAGCCATGGAAGGATGTCATATTTTGCAGAAATATTTCCAAAGATCCTGTCCCTGCGAACATTATGAAATTGCTCTGCTAAAACCCAATAAGGATTAGTACGGTTCATAAATCTTGACCAGATGAATTCACTGGTCGGAAATCCTCTGGATGGATCATATTTATTTGCATCCAGTACATCAAGCGGCATAGAGTTAGCCAACATAAATAGAACAGTGGGAATAGAGTTATCCTGGTTCGCAATATTGGGTGGATTCTTTATTTCCTCATTCGCATAATTGATATTACCAGCAATGCTTAATTTATTTGTGAGGTCATAACCAAAACCCAAATTGATCGTCTTACGTTTGAATGTATTGTTTGGTGTAATTCCCTTGCTATCCAAATTTCCCAAAGAAAGATTTAGACCACCTTTCTCACCTCCAACGGCCATTGAAATAGTATTCGTAATATTTTGACCATGCCTGTAAAAGTTTGTAATATGGTCGTGCTGCGGCTCGTAAGGGACTGTAACTCCATTAAACAAAACCTGCGTCATGCCAGGTTGGAATTTTTCACCAAATGACCATTGGCCCGAAGTTGGTTTTGGAGCCGTTGGACGAAGATTATTCTCACCCTGACCATATTCATATTGATAATCCGTAAAGTCCAAAGGGGCTTCATCGGTATAATTTAAATTATAAGTGACTCCTATGCCCTTTGCTTTGGGTCTTGTTTTGGTGGTGATCATAATAACACCATCCTTTGCACGGGCACCATACAAAGCTGAAGCTGCTGCGCCTTTCAAGATGCTCATGCTTTCGATGTCATCCGGATTAATGCTTTGCAATCCATCACCACCGTCGGATGTATTTCCACCACCTCCTCCTCCCAGCCTATTATTATATGAACCATCACTGTTAGAACCGGCGCCTACAGGGTTTGATCCAAAATTGGTATTATCAATGGGAACACCGTTAATGACAATGAGTGGATTATTTTGTCCGGAAATAGACGATTGACCCCTGATCCTGATCTTTGAAGTACCAGCAGGTCCGGTACCAAGCGCTGATATATTTAGTCCAGCTACTTTACCCTGTAAAGCATTCATAACATTCGGACTTCGGTTTACTGTAAGCTCAGCAGGATTTACGTTAGTTGTAGAATAGCCCAGACTCCTTGACTGCTTGGTAATACCTAATGCAGTTACCACAACTTCACTCATACTTCGGCTATCAACAACCATTGAAACATTAACTACTGTCCGGCCTGACACAGCAATTTCTGTTGCAGTGTAGCCAACATAACTAAAAACAAGAGTTGCAGTCGCAGATGCCGTTATGGAATATTTACCTGCAGCATCGGTAGTAGTACCACCTGATGCTCCTTTAACGGCAATGGAAACTCCTTGTAAGGATTTTCCGTTCTCATCTGACACAGTACCCGAAACAGTTTGAGCTTGAACAGTTGTAAAAAAAGAAAAAGCCAATACGGACAGCATTAGCTTCATGAAACCGGGATTGCGCCACGGCTTTACATTTACTTTCATAATAGCAAGTTGTTTTGATGAACAATAGCAATCTGGAAATGGATTCAGTAAAAAATCCAGCGTCTAAAGTATCCGACTGTTCACTCAAAAGCTTCCAAAAAAAAACAGTGTTGAATTTTGTACAAGTTGGAACAGGATAAATTCATTTCTTTATAGCTACAAGAACGATTGCTTAACTTAACAATTGCATGCACCAATTTGCATTACAACAAGGGCTTTCAGGAGAATTACAATTATTCCCGCACATCACAGAGCTTGGTGCTAAAAAAAACCAGGCAATTCATCTTAATTCATTTCCACAATCTACTTCAGAATGTATTCGCATTTATTATGTAAATGAAGGGAAGTTTGAATGGAGAGCTAATGACGAATCTTATATACTTTATCCCGGTGATGTTACACTGATCATGCCAAATGAAAAATTTGGAAGTGACAAAGGAGTACTGGAGATCGGTAGCATATCGTGGATACATATTAAAATATCTAACCAGGGAAATAATGAATTTCTCAAAGGAAAATGGAGCACTCTTTCGGAAACAGAAAGCCAGGCCATCAGCAAAGTTCTTTTGATGAACACGATGCCCGTGCT
>VBAS01000073.1:20083-20557 GCA_005882975.1 Bacteroidota bacterium
TTCGATATATACATGATGAAATTTTAAACCAGGAGATCGGGTATACAACAAGGGTGAATCAACTTATTGACGAGTTGTTCATCACTATAACAAGACATCTCTCAAAACAAAATAATCGTGCAAGAGATTTTCCAAAAGTATTTATGCAGCTGGAGCAAGCGTTGCGTCAAAATCTTTCCCAACAATGGACCGTAGAAGAAATGGCCGCTATTGCGGGCATGGGAACTACCTTATTTAATGAGAAAGTAAAAAACTATACAGGGTTTACACCTTTGAATTATCTTATTAATATCCGCATTTCAGAAGCCATTAAACTTTTAAAGAAAAAAGATATAGCTATAACGGACATTGCCCTGGACACAGGATTCTATTCATCACAACATTTTTCAACAACGTTTAAAAAACTTACCGGCTACACGCCAAGTGAGTTTAGAAAAAATAATTTATCACATGATTAATTGCATACTATGAAAT
>VBAS01000074.1:0-6385 GCA_005882975.1 Bacteroidota bacterium
ACCAGATAATGATGATCAATAATCCCGGTAATGAAAAGATGGTAGAAAAAGCAAGTGAAGAACTTAGCTTAAGTATGTTATCATCTATAAAGTCAGAAACAGATCTCTTGAGTATACTCCATAATCTTTTTGGTGGCATAAAAGGGAAAATGGTCATAAATAAAACTTACATACATAGTGCCAAAAGAGTGTGTAAGTGGTCCCAAACAAGTCAAAATGGTCAATTTGAAGATTTCCTATCCCGGACTGTTTCTTTTTTCGATACCTCTGCTATTGGATCGAGACCATCTAAAGGAAAACTGTTTTTAATTTTAAAATCTCTCAATGCCTGGTACATTGCATCATTGTCAATAATAAACTGGTAAAGTCTTTCTTCTGGTGTTTTAGACATCCAGAGTTTTAATTGCATTTCTCTAATATGTTGAGGAGTATCGGTCATTTAGTTAACAAATTAAAAGTATTTAATTTCAATTGTTTTATCCAAAAATTTATATAGTTCCAATCAAGTTCTTTATTCTGAGAAAGTTTTTCAATATCATCCATCTGTGTACTAGTTGTAATTTCCTGTATCCAAATTAATTTTGAAAGCAAAAGATCTTCGACGGAAACTACATAAATCTTCATATCAAGGAAGATTAATTTTTTCCTTCTTTCAAATTCTGTTAAGCTAAATTCATCATCCTTTAGAATGACAAAATCCGCTTTATAGTTAATTTTAGGATCAATTATATTAAACATACTTTTCCTTTTAATTGCTTCCTTAACAGCATCGCTGTCGCAATAATAATCGTCCTTGAAATAATTTACCAAATTCTCAATATCGCTAATTCTTAAATGCACCACAAAGTCAAAGTCCCTTGTAAATCGCGGCTCAGTATAAAGACTCATTGCCACACTTCCAGAAAGCATGTACTTTATATTGTAAGTATCAAAATAATTGATGAGTTTTTTCAAAAAATTAATCATCGGATAATTTTTATTTCAATTTCTCATTTTGCTGATGCCTTTCCCCATCTCTATTCGTTTTCTTTTCAATATTTTTTTGAAATGCTTTCGTTAAATCAACACCTGTTTGATTTGCAAGACAGATCAATACCCATAATACATCGGCCATCTCATCCCCAAGATTTTTATCCAGGTCAGTTTTTTTAAAAGACTGGTCGCCATAAGTCCGGGCCATGATTCGGGCCAGTTCTCCTACTTCTTCTGTAAGTATCGTCATATTCGTTAGCTCACTGAAATAACGAACACCAACAGTTTTTATCCATCCATCAACCTGTTGCTGGGCTTCATTAATAGTCATAACAAAAATTTTATTGAGTCTGTGCAATTTAGCATGATTCTTGACGTTTTCATTTCCCTTTTGTGTTATCTCCGACCCTTTGATACGCTAATTCCGATTGCTATCGGTACTATTATTCAATTCCAATTCTAAATTCTATGATGAATCCCATTATCCGGAAAGCTATACTCGTCTCCACGCTTTTTTGTATCGCTTCCTTAATGCATGGACAGGAGAAGCAATCACCAAAATCAGACATAACTACGCCTGCAACGACCAAACCTTTCAAGGTTTTAACAAATGGCAAACAGATTACTATTCAGTCAAAACAGAATTTACGATCGTTAATGGTATGGACCGCAAGCGGCCATCGTTTCGTGGAAGAAAAAGCCTTAACCACTAATTCATATTCATTTACAGTACCAGCCAAAGAAACTATCTTTTACATAATGCTCGAAACAGCAGAAGGAAAAAGATTTACAGAGAGGATGGGATTGAAATAGGCTTATCACGAATTGTGACGAATTACTCGAATTTTAAAACACAACTCTTTTTGATTTAAATGAACTTTCACCAAAATTCGCGATAATTCCAAGTCTTATTCCTGAAGCCTTAAGATAGTTCCGGGTTTGCAGAACGAAATTATTAATGATCATCGGCATTGCCTTTACTTCAAGAATTATTGAATCATATATAACGAAATCAGCAGGATATCTTCTTGGTAGAATCTTCCCTTTATATTCAATCTTATAAAGTTTCTCTCTCTGATAAGGTATTTCCAAACTTTTAAATTCGATCTCGAGGGCATCTTTGTAAATAATTTCTTTAAATCCGAAACCTAATTCTCTATGAACTTCCATGCAGGCTCCAATTATTTTATACGATTCTTCTTTTAAAATAATGTCACTCATAATTCGTGTAATTCGTATTCAATTCGTGATAAATTATTCTCTATTCTTCGTATCAATAACGATCGTAACCGGTCCATCATTTAATAGCTCTACTTTCATATCTGCTCCAAAAATTCCAGTACCTACAGCTTTACTAAGATCATTTGAAAGTTGTTGAATAAATTTTTCATACATGTGGATCGCAAATTCAGGCTTGCTTGCTTTTATATAAGATGGCCTGTTTCCCTTTTTTGTAGAAGCATGTAATGTAAATTGGCTTACTGCAAGAATATCTCCATTAATATCTTTTACCGAAACGTTCATTACGCCATCATCATCATTAAAAACTCTGAGGTTTACAATTTTGCCGGAAAGCCATTCAATGTCTTCAGCAGTATCTGCATCTTCAATTCCTACTAACTACTAATACCAGCAATCCATTCTTTATTTGAGAATGAATTTTATTATCAATTGTTACACTCGCTTTGCTTACTCTTTGAATAACCGCTCTCATAATTTGTACCTTTACTGTTTACAAATATATTGACCATCGATTTATATGACTATTATTGATCTTTCTCCGGAAATAATATTTCAAACTACACGCAGCGGCGGCAAAGGTGGTCAAAACGTTAATAAAGTGGAAACTGCCGTTATTGGATATCTCGATATCAATGCATCACAAATTCTTACAGAGGAGCAGAAATTGGCCATCATTGAAAAACTATCCAACCGTATCAATAACGAGGGAATGTTATTTGCAAAATCACAAACCTATCGAACTCAGCTTGAAAACAAAGATGAAGTGATCCGCAAAATAAATGAGCTGGTGATAAAAGCATTGGAGAAAAAGAAAAAACGTAAACCAACCAAAATAAGTAAAGCTGAAAAAGAAAAACGTTTGGATATCAAAAAGAAAAAAGGCGATATAAAAGAAGGCCGCAGAAGAATAGATCCTCATAATATGTAATGCTGTTTGTATTTCTTAAATTTACAGTCTGAATGAAGTGGAGACTGACCATTATAATTTTTCTTGTAACCCTTTCCGGAAACTTCTTAATCAATGCCTGCAGAAAAGGCCAGGAAGATATACCCCGCAAAACAGGTTTGACATTTACAGTACCTGCCGGCTTTCCCGCTCCACTTTATGATTTTTCAAAAAATCCATTGACAGAAGAAGGTTTTCAACTTGGTAAAATGTTGTTTTATGATGGCCGTCTTTCCAAAGATGGAAATTATCCCTGTGCTTCCTGTCATCACCAGGTTGCTGTATTTGGCACTTACGATCATGACCTGAGTCACGGCTATAATAACCAGCATTCAAACAGGAATGCAACACCTCTTTTTAATCTTGCATGGAAAGATGCATTTCATACAGATGGAAAATTTAAAACATTGGAAGATGAATGTTTGGATCCGATCCAGGCACCCAATCAAATGGCAGAAGAGATCGGGAATGTATTGACTAAACTTCGGAAGGACCCGCATACTTTGCAAATGTTCAAAGCCGCATTTGGCACAGAAGAAATAACGATTAAAAGAATGCAAAAAGCATTGGCTCAATTTACCGTGTCAATGATCACTGCCAATTCAAAATATGACCAGGTGAAAAGAGGTGAGAATAGTTACACCGATTTTGAGCTAAGAGGTTACCAGCTTTATAAAACCAACTGTGCTTCTTGTCACCCTGAACCTATGTTCACTGATTATTCATACAGGAATAACGGTCTCTCGGTTAGTCCTTACTTAAATGATTATGGAAGGTTCCTGGTTACAGGTAAAAAAGAAGATTCATTAAAATTCAAAGTGCCATCGCTGAGAAATGTTTCTATAACATTCCCGTACATGCATGATGGCCGTTACCAAAGTTTGAAAGCATGTATTGAACATTATGGAAATAATATTCAACAAAGTTCTACGCTTGATCCACTATTAAAGAATGGGATCCATTTTAACAGCAATGAGATCATTGACCTGGTTGCTTTTTTAAGAGCACTGACCGATTCTACCCTTACAAAAGATCTGCGTTTTTATCAAACTCATTAATTAAGCAGAGGTTTTTCTTCTTCCTTTTAAAGCATCAAGTGACTTATTCTGGTTTTCAATTTCCTTTTTTTGTAATTCCTGGTCTTTTATATTTTTTTCAAGCGCCTCCTGTAATTTTTTATTCTCATCCTGGAGAGTTTTTAATTTTTTATCTGCTTTCTCTAGTGAAAGAATTTGTGCACCGATCAGGATCTCAAGATTTGAAGCTTCCACTTCGGGCAAGAGGTTATTTAAAAAAGATTTTACTTTCTCAAGCTCCTCGCTACTCAACTTGGATAATGCATTAGCGTCATCTTTGAATATAACAAGGCTTACAATAGTTTCATCAGCCTCTTTATGGCTTTTCCGTTCTATATTAATTGCATAATCATATTTGTTTGCACTTATTTCCCCTACTGTCGTTTCCTTGTAAACCCTGAATCCTTTGTCTTTATTAAACATTCCCTTTTCTTCCTTGCCTCCATAACCTAATTTTAAAAGTTTTGCTCTCATAGCATTCTCAACTGCTTCCGGCGGATAATTATATTCCATTACAATGCAGGCTTGTTTTCCTTTGTTGTATTCAATAGTTCCTTCGTGGGCCTGTGCTTTTAAAAGAAATGATATAGGTAAAAAGATAGTTAAGAGGATCAACTTTCTCATAGCAGTTGTTTTGGCTAAAGATAAGATAAAGAAAAAAATGAACACGGCTTTCACCTCAGGCAATTGCTTAATCAGGAGTCAAAGAGTACATTTGCTGAAATATCCCAAATCCTTTGAGTGGTATAAAAAAACTAGCCGGGCAAACTATATGGTATGGTGTGCCCACAATTGCCAGTCGTTTTCTCGGTTACCTGATGAATCTGAGCCTGCCCTTTATTTTTTCGCATGCAGGAACTACGGCAGATCTTACCCAGGTCTATGCGATCATTCCTTTTTTAAATGTGCTGTTCACTTATGGGATGGAGACTGCTTATTTTCGATTTTCACAATCAGAGGATAAGAAAAAACTTTACAGTACACTTACACTTTCAATTTTCTTAACGACCATTTTATTTACAGTTATTCTTCTTTTTTTCCGTCCTTCTATTGCCGATGCTGCAGGACTTGAAAAGCATCCGCAATATGTAACATGGATGTGCTGGATCATTTTTTTTGATACACTGGCAACACTACCATTTGCAAAACTGAGACAAGAGGGTCGTCCAAGAAAATATGCATTTGTCAGGGTAGCGGGTATCGTGTTAAATATTTTGGTAGTGATACTTGCTCTCGGTTTGTTGCCGGAATATTTGAAAAAAAATCCTGACAGCTTTCTCGGTTTCATTTTTGATAAGACGGACCCGATAAGTTTTTATTTATTAGGAAATGTTTGCGGAAGCATCTTTACTTTTTTATTGCTGTGGAAAGAATTCAAAGATCTTGAGTTCAACTTCAATACAAAGCTTTGGAAAAAAGTAATGGATTATAGTTATCCATTGATCATTGTTGGCCTGGGTGGAATGATCAATGACATGCTAAGTCGTTTAGTTTACAGGCATGTTGTTGAAGTATCGCCTGCGGAGGCGGATAAAGAATTGGGAATTTTTGGAAATCTTTATCGTCTTGCAGTTTTGGTAACGGTTATGATACAGGCATTCCGAATGGCAGCGGAACCTTTTTTCTTTAACCGGTCAACCGAAGAAAATCCGCAACGTGTTTATGCAAGGGTGATGAAATTTTTTGTGATCGCCTGTTGCTTTATGTTTCTATTCATCGGGCTTTACCGGGATGTGCTCGAATGGGTGATCACACGGAAATCAAAAGAATGGGGTGAAGGAATCTATATTGTACCGATCCTTGCTCTTGGAAATATTTTTCTCGGCATTTATTATAATTTGAGCATTTGGTATAAACTCACAAATAAAAACATGACCGGTGCTATGATCACTTTTATTGGCGCCGTGATCACCGTTGGGTTAAACATTATACTTATTCCAAAACTTCATTATCTCGGCGCGGCAATTGCCACTTTCTCTTGTTATTTATTTATGATGCTTATCAGTTATATGCTGGGACAGAAACATTACCCGGTACCTTATGCAAAGAAAAAACTCATCTCCTATCTTGTTTTGGTTGTGTTAATCTATTTAGTTCATCGCGGTTTGCTGATAGTTTATAATAATATGTGGTTTAGCATCGGCTCCGC
>VBAS01000074.1:6430-14804 GCA_005882975.1 Bacteroidota bacterium
ACAATCTTATTACTGTTATTTGCTTTTTTTGTTTCCAGAATTGAGAGAAAAGAGTTGGCGAGATTGCCGGTGATTGGTAAATATTTCATGGCTAAATCGACAGGCATATAACAAACTGTCTTACCAGATTATGTTTTTGCAAAAAAATCATTGGTTATATCTGAAAAAGTAAACTATGCTGAGGCCAGTAATTGATTATTTTAATAGCATTACTCCTTTGTCAACTAAACTTGTTGATGAGATAGTGAACTATGCTATAATCAAGGAGTACAAAAAAGGCGACTTTATTTTGAAAGATGGTAAAGTGTCCAACTATGCTTCCTGGATATTAAAAGGATTGGTTCGTACCTATTATGTCAGAAACGGAGAAGAGATTACCACTAAGTTCTTATGGGATGGCGCATCCGTTACTTCCGTTTATTCTTATTTTAGCCGAAAACCGGGCAACGAAAACATTGTACCATTAGAAGACACTATTTTAGCAAGCATGCACTATGATCACATGCAATATTTGTATAAAACCTATCCCGAATTTAATGTCATCGGAAGAGTAATAACCGAACGTTATTTATATATGTGGGAAATAGAAGTATACAATCTTAGAAAGCAAAAAGCGGAAGACCGCTATAAATTTATTGTCAAACATTTTCCTCAACTTTTACAACGAGTCCCCCTGAAATATTTAGCTACTTACTTAGGTGTGAATCTGGAAACACTAAGCCGCATCAGGGCTAAAATCAGGTAATTTCTTTAGGAGATTAAGTTCAGATGCGTTTTTATTTTGACTTTTGTCAACATTTTTTCGATTAAAGAAAGATTTCTTTGAGTCATTAAATTTTTCTAGATCATGAAAATTTATTTTATGCGAAAGAAATGGCTGTTGGCGATACCGGTCATCTTGATCGGCATTTATTTATTAGGCCCCAAACCTGCAACTCCTCTTTATAAAACTGAAATGCCGGTTGTTCCGACAGATGCCTGGCAATTGGAATTGTACATAAAAAATAATGAAGCCCAGCATAAAATAAAACCTGATAATGAAGCGAGGATTATTTGGGCAAATGATTCTTTGAAGCAAAAAACGGAATATGCCATTGTATACTTACATGGGTTTTCTGCATCACAGGCAGAGGGTGATCCTATTCATAAAAACATAGCCAAAGAATTTGGCTGCAATTTATATTTATCAAGACTGGCAGAACATGGCATTGATACGGTTGATGCCCTGATAAACCTTACAGCTGATAAATATTGGGAATCCGCAAAACAAGCGTTAGCAATTGGCAAGCAGCTTGGGAAAAAAGTGGTATTGATGGGAACCTCCACCGGTGGAACAAGTGCATTGAACCTTGCTCGAACCTATCCGTATGATGTAGAAGCTTTGATAATGATGTCGCCCAATATCGCCATCAATGATCCTAATGCCTGGCTGGTCAATGATCATTGGGGATTGCAGATGCTGCGCCTCATAAAGAAATCAGATTATATTACTGACAAAGACAACCGGCCCCTTAACAAGCAATACTGGAATTGGCAATATCGCCTGGAAGCGGCGGTGGCATTGGAAGAAATCGTGGAAACAACCATGAACAAAGAAACGTTTGAAAAAGTAAAGCAGCCTGTGGAGCTTTTATATTTTTATAAAGATGAGCTGCACCAGGATAGCAGGGTAAAGGTTTCTGCTATGCTTGATATGTATAATGCGCTTGGCGTTGCCGACAGCTTAAAAAGAAAACAAGCAATGCCCAATGTTGATTCGCACATTATCGGTTCTTACATTCAATCACACGACGTAGAAGGTGTGCAGAAAGAAATTGAAAAATTTATGGCGGGAGTGTTAAAGATAAAAGTGGTCAAAAATTAATTTTAAAATACAAGTTCTTGCTTTTTAGTGTCCCGGAAGAGAATATAGAAACAACATAACAAAATGACCTGCCAAAATTTTCGAAATAGTTTTGATTGTGACTTTTGTCAATGGAATGACTGTTAAAGAAATATTCCTTAAGTCATTATATTTTAAACCCACACACAATGAAGTTCAGTAAAAAACAAATGCCTTTTCATATCGACACCACTAATCAATGGGAAACCGGAAAAACCATCACAAAAGAAACCATACCGGTATTAGCTGAAGCAAATCAAAATAGGTTGATCTCTTCAACCACAAAGTTCATTTTAGCTATTGCATCAGAATCTGACCGAAAAGAAATATACAAGATCCGCTACCAGGTTTATGCGAAAGAGCTGAAACAGCATTCTCATAATTTTTATGAAGAACTAAGAGATGATCTCGACTTATGTAATCATTATGTTGTTGCAAAGCAAAAAGGCAATATCATTGGCTTTGTCAGCATTACATCACCTGGTTCTCCAACCTATTCGGTTGATAAATATTTTACACGTCCATCCATTCCATATCACTTTAATGATTATCTGTATGAAATACGATTATTAACCATTGTTGAATCAAAACGTAAAAGCTTATTGGCACTTGCATTAATGTTTGCCGCTTTTCGTTGGGTGCAATCTCACGGTGGAAAACAAATCGTTTCTATTTGTAGGTCAGATATTATTGATATGTATATAAAAGCCGGGCTTCAACCGCTTAATAAAAAAACAGTATCAGGACAGGTAAGCTACGATCTATGTGTTGCGGAAATAGAGAAGCTGGATCAGACGGTAAAGCAAAACTTCCAGCAATATGACATTCTGCAAAATAAAATAGATTGGCAACTTCCTTTTTCATTTTTTGTTCCTTCAGCATGCTATCACGGTGGTTCTTTTTTCAAAGCAATTGGTGAAGATTTGCAGAATCCTCAGAAAGCAAAAAGCATTATTAACGCAGATGTATTGGATGCATGGTTTCCACCTTCTCCGGATGTTTTAAAAATATTCCATGAGCATTTACCATGGCTGCTGCAAACCTCTCCTCCCACGCATGCAGATGGACTCATCAATGTTATCGCTGAGAGGCGGGGAATAAAAAGCAGTTGTATCTTACCTGGTGCCGGGTCATCTGATCTGATATTTCTTGCGTTCGGGGCATATCTCAATAAAACCTCAAAGGTTCTCATCATTGATCCTTGTTATGGTGAATATGTACATGTTCTTGAAAATATTGTTCAATGCCATGTAAGCCGCTTTACTCTTAGTCGTGAAAATGGTTTTGTTATTGACACATTGTCTCTGCTGAATGAATTGCAAAACGGTTACGACATGGTGGTCCTGGTTAACCCTAACAGTCCAACCGGAATATATATTCAGAAAGAAGAAATGGAAGAGTTGCTCCGTAATATCCCTCTATCAACAATTGCATGGATCGACGAAACATACATAGAATATGCGGGTAAAAACGAATCACTGGAACAATTCGCATCCCGAACTGAAAATGTGATCGTTTGCAAATCCATGAGTAAAGTATATGCGTTAAGTGGTGTAAGATCTGCGTATCTATCCTGCTCACCACACTTTATAGAAACACTAAAATCGCTGACACCACCATGGGCCATTAGCTTACCTGCACAAGCAGCTGCCATCGCTGCATTAAAAGATGAAAATTATTATACAACAAAATATTCCGAAACACATCTACTTCGTAAAAAGCTGAAAGAGGATTTGATAAGTATTGGTATTTTAGAGATAATAGAAGGCGTAGGCAACTTTCTGTTGTTTTATTTGCCTGCTTGTTATTCTTCGAAACTTTTTTTACGCTTTTGTCAGGATGAAAATTTATTTCTAAGAGATGTTGGCAACATGGGAAAAAGTTTAGGAGCTAATGCCATTCGAATTGCTATAAAAGATGGGGAAACGAATAACAAAATGATACGGACAATGAAAAATGCAATGAGAAAAATAAAAGAAAATAAATGAAAGACCTGAATTCTTTAATACAACTTCACAAAGGGATTATTCATTTTCTCAATTCCCACCGTAGTCATTGGACCATGACCAGAATAAACTTTTGTTTCATCTGGTAAAGTGAATAGCTGGGTTTGAATACTATTAAATAAAGTTTTGAAATCGCCGCCGGGCAAATCGGTACGACCAATGCTGCCATTAAATAAAACATCACCGCCGATAACAAAACCACCGGGTTCATGATAAAAACAAACACTGCCTGGTGAGTGACCCGGCGTAAAACGGATCTCCAGTTCATCATTTCCAAGTTTGATGTTTGTTCCTTCTTTTAAATAGATCAGCTCTCCATCATAATTTTCAAAAGGCATTTGCCACATTTCCCCGCTTTGCGGAGCAAAATCAAGCACCGGCTTTTCCTTTTCATGAATATGAAGTGTAAGATCCCATTTTTTGGCAGCCCATTTGTTGCCAAATACATGATCGAGGTGACAATGTGTATTAAGCAGCAATCGTGGTTGAAGAGCCTTTTCCTCAATAAAGTTCTTTAGTTCATCCTGTTCCTGCGGAAAATAACAACCCGGATCAATAATGCAGCATAGCTTTGCTTCGTTATATAAAACGTAGGTATTTTCCTGAACGGGATTAAATGTAAATGCCTTAACGCTTAACATCGTGGGTTTTCCGTACTTTAGAACCGCAATTTCGTGAAAAGTAAGACGTCAGAAGTGAAATTATTTAAACCGCATTTCAGACTGATGTTCAACGGCTCACGAAATGTTGATCAGAATTACCAAAAGTTAAACGGAGCGTGGCACCAGAAGTCTCATCAAGGCTCAAATGCTGATCTCCCAACAAAACAATAAGTCTATTGCAGCAACTATACTTTATTTAAATCCGATTTTTAATTTTTAGACGAAACAGGACAGATCTTATGAAGAAAGAATTCAGACTTATCCTTTTTACAGTGGTTTTCTTCTCCCTGAAAACTAATGCGCAGGTGAACTCGGTGGAATTTGGAAAGAACCGGGTACAATACCAGAAGTTCAATTGGAAATTTTACCAGACAGAGAATTTTAATACTTATTTCAGCCAGGATGGCCTGGCACTGGGCAAGTATGTGGCTCAAGTAGCCGAAGAGCAATTGTCAAGCATTGAAGAATTTGTTGAATATGGCTTGCAGCGCCGTGCTAACATTGTTGTATATAACAACTTTGATGAGTTTCAACAAAGCAATATTGGATTGGGTATTGACTGGCAAAATACGGGTGGAGTCACCAAGCTGGTGAATAACAAAATCATTTTGTACTTCGATGGCAATCATGAAAACTTAAAAAGACAAATACGACAAGGAATTGCAAAAGTGCTTGTCGATAATGTTTTATTTGGAGATGATCTTGGTGAGTTTGCCGCTAACCAGGCATTGCTTGATCTGCCGCAATGGCTTACTGATGGCTATATTGCCTATGCAGCTGAGAACTGGAGTGCTCAATTAGATGATGATCTGAAATCTGCTTTATTAAGCGGACGCTATAATAATTTCTACCAATTTGCTCATGAAAAACCTTTGCTCGCCGGTCATGCTTTTTGGCGCTGGGTAGGTGATAAGTATGGTAAAAGCAAAACAACTTATATGCTTTACCTGGCCCGCATTTATCGTAATCTAAATGCCGCCTGTAATCGTGTAACAAAAAAGAAAAAATTCAAAACGCTTTTATCGGATTTTATAACTGAAGAAAGTCAGAAATACCTGAAAGATATCCGCGGCAGAAGAGTGGCACCGAAAGGCCAGTTGGCGGTGAGTGAATTTATAAAGAAAAAAGATTACATCCGTTTCAATGCGAATCCTGTTCCGCGGAATTTCAGCTATGCCGTAGTTGAATTCAAACAAGGAAAATATTCAATAGTGCTGAATGAGAATTTTACGAACCGAAAAGTTTTGGTAAAATTCGGTGCTAGATCAAGAGAAGATGAAAAAAATCCTAACTACCCGATAATGGCATGGGATGGAAAAGGATCAAGACTTGCTGTGTTGTATTCGGAAAAAGGAGATCTGAAATTGTTTGTGTATGATCTTGTAAACAGGGTTAAAATATCAAAGACCAAGCTTGAACAATTCAGCCAGGTAGAAGATATGAAATACATGCTGGATGCAAATACTCTTTTATTCAGTGCAGTAAAAAGCGGTCAGACAGATATTTTCGTTTATAAAATTGACAAACAAACAATAGAGCAGGTCACTAATGATGTGTATGATGACCTTGATGCATCGTTTGTAGCTTTTCCAAATAAAACAGGGATCATATTTTCCAGCAACAGGCCATCTGGTACCGCAGCAACTTCTGATGATTCTTTGCCGCATAACCGTTATAATATTTTCCTTGTTGACAATTGGAATAAATCTGAATTCAAACAGATCTCTCAATTAACAGATATGAAGCAGGGCGATGCCCGTCTTCCTTCTCAGTACAATACTTCGCATTTCACTTTTGTAAGCAATGAAAATGGAATAGCCAATCGTTATGCAGGTTTCTTCAGAACAGAAAGAGCGGGGCTTGATACATTGGTATTTATTGGCGGCGATGTATTGCGCAACCCCTCTCTAAAAGATGTGGATTCCTTATTAAAAGAATGGGATAAGCCAGATAGTGATTCTGTACGTTTTGTTTCTGTAACGCAGGATTCTACTTATGTATTTCCACTTACCAACTATCAAAGCAGTTTACTGGAAACAAGAACTGCCGGTGATCAGCAGCAGGTAAGTGAAGTAGTAAGACAGGGTGACTATAAATTCCTTTATCGTCTTAAGGTGGATGAAAATGCTTTGCGCCGCCGTAATGTATCAGCGAGGCCAACAGAGTATATGAAGAAGGTAATGGAAGAAGAAAAATTTGAAGAAAGCAAAATTGATCTGACAATACCAGAGGCTGCCGATTCAAGTGGAAAAAAGCAAAATGATTTCTTTGAAAATGAATTTAAGGAAGAGAAAAAAGATTCGAGCCAGATCGGTAACGTAGTGGGATCAGTGGAAGTACCAGGTAAAGAACCGGTGTTAAAGTCAGCGAAATTGTTTGAATATCGTCCGCCGAAATTTTTCAATGATTATGTAGTAGCCGGTTTTAATAATAATGTATTGATCACACGTTATCAAACTTATGCCGGTGGTTCAGGCCCCATTCAGCTTGCCAATGGCGATCCATTTAATGGTATGATAAGAGTTGGAACCTCTGACCTGATGGAGGACTGGAAATTTGCAGGAGGCTTTCGCCTGAGCACTGACCTGAAGAACAATGAATATATAATGAGTGTGCAATTCTTAAAGAAAAGACTTGATTATAGCGCAACTTATTACCGGAGTACTCAAAAAGTAGGTGTTAGTGATCAAAGTGGAAATGTTTTCAATGCCAAACTGTTTACAAACCTTTACCAGGGAGGTGTTTCTTATCCCTTTGACCGTGTAAGAAGTATTCGTTTAAATGCTGCCTTCCGTTCAGATAAAGTTGTAATTCTTGCTGATGATCTGAACCAGCCACCAGCAACATTGAAGATCGAGGATATTAAAAAGCAATATGCCATATTACATGCGGAGTATGTATATGATGATGCCATTAATCCTGCACTGAATATTTGGTATGGGTTGCGCTATAAATTCTATTTTGACTGGAACTCCAAAGTGAATAAAGAATCTGGCGTCACTGCAGATAATCCGTATTCACTCAATTTTGGTGGTGATGGAAGATTGTTTATTCCTATCTATCGCAATTTCATTTGGGCATTGCGTGGAGCTTTTGATCTTTCGTGGGGTACACAAAAAATTATTTACTATGCCGGCGGTGTTGACAATGATCTGTTTCCAAAATTTAATGACGCTAATAAACCTGACCCGGATTACGAATATGCATTCCAATCACTTGCTGTTAACCTGAGAGGTTTCAATCAAAATGTGGCTAATGGAAATAATGCGGCAGTGATCAATAGTGAATTACGTTTGCCACTATTCAGTACTTTATTTAATAAGCCGATCAACAATGCGTTCTTAAGAAACTTCCAGTTGGTGCAGTTCTTTGATCTTGGTACTGCATGGAATGGTAAATATGATAAAATAGAAAGACCTTCTGTATTATATAGCCAACCAGGAAACCCGGTTGTTGTAAAGATCAAAGCAGGAGGTATTGGTCCTTTTGCCGGTGGTTATGGATTCGGTGTTCGCAGTACAATACTTGGTTATTTCCTTCGTCTTGATACTGCCTGGGAAATGAATGGTGTCTTCAAAGGAAAACCACTTTGGTATTTTGCAATGGGATTAGATTTTTAATTCAGATTTACAATCGAAGATTTTAGATTTATTATACACCTCACTTTATGTGAGGTGTTTTTATTTTTTTGTTGTCAGCATTTGTAATTCTTATCATCGTCTATTGCGTCGCACACTTTTACTATATCAATCCTACTCAGCAATAAAAAATGAAAGTCCCGCTGCTGCGGGACTTTCCGAACTAAAACCAACTCCAACAAAAGG
>VBAS01000075.1 GCA_005882975.1 Bacteroidota bacterium
ACCTGATCAATGCTGCTGATAAAGTGAAAGCAATAGTGGCGGATATGCGGGACAAAGAAGAATTGCCTAAAGATCTGAAAGTAGTATTCACCGGCGACCAAAGCAAACTAACTAAAAATTCTTTTAATGAATTGGTGAATACGATCGTGATCGGTTTTCTGTTGGTATTGATCATTCTTATGTTTTTTATGGGCGTCACGAATGCATTCTTTGTTGCATTGAGTGTTCCATTGAGTGTGTTTGTTGCTTTCATGTTCTTACCTATCGCAAATGGTATTATAGGGTCCACGGTGACCTTGAACTTTATAGTGCTGTTCGGATTGCTTTTTGGATTAGGAATTATTGTGGATGATGCGATCGTTGTAATTGAAAACACTCACCGGATTTATAGTAATGGCAAAATACCAATTGTACGAAGCGCCAAGGAAGCAGCAGGTGAAGTATTTATTCCGGTGCTCGCAGGTACGGCCACCACGCTGGCTCCATTTTTTCCATTATTGTTTTGGAAAGGACTCATTGGTAAGTTCATGATCTATCTTCCAACAATTTTGATCCTTACACTGGCTGCTTCATTAATTGTTGCATTTATTTTCAATCCTGTGTTTGCAGTAAGCTTTATGAAGCCGGAAGGCAAGGAATTTGAAAAACCTAAGCATAAGGTTTTTACCAATAAATGGTTTATAGTATTCACTATTGCTGGTATTCTGCTTCACCTGGCAAGCAGTCCAGGTTTAGCGAATCTCTTTTTGTTACTGGCTATCCTGATGGTCTTTAATTCTTATGTATTGAATGGAATTATTCATGCATTTCAGAAACGTGTTTTACCGGCATTGATGAACGGTTATGAAAAAATGCTTCGCTGGGTATTAAAAGGAACACGGCCTGTGATAATGTTTGCTTCCTTGTTCCTGATCTTTATACTTTCCATCGTGTTTTTAATGATGCGGGGAAATAAGACAACTTTCTTTCCAAGTGGCGATCCGAATTTCATTTATGTGTATCTGAAATTACCAGTGGGTACCGATGTAAAATACACGGATAGTGTCACCCGCATGCTGGAAAAAAGAGTTTACAAAGTATTGGAAAAAGAAAAACCGGGCACAGAGGGAAGTATTGTTGAAAGTATCATTACCAATGTAGCAGTAAGCGCCAATAATCCCCGGGATAATAACAGAAGTGTGCAACCGCATCTTGGCAGGATACAGGTTTCTTTTGTTGAATTCGAAAAAAGGCATGGTGTTAAAACAAAGCCTTATATGGATCAAATAAGAGAAGCCTTACAAGGAATTCCAGGAGCCAGTATCGAAGTGGCGCAGGAAGACGGTGGTCCTCCTACTGATCCGCCGGTAAATGTGGAAGTGACGGGTGATAATTTTGAAAACATTTCAAAGACAGCAACGCAGCTCCTGAATTTCCTTGATACGAACAGGGTAAACGGAATTGAAAATCTGCAAGCCGATGTTGACCTGAATAATCCGGAGATCACTATTAATGTAGACAGGGAAAAAGCAATGCTTGAAGGATTAAGCACTGGCCAGATAGGAATGGAAATAAGGACCGCTGTTTTCGGAAAGGAGATTAGTAAGTTGAAAGATGGAGAGGAAGAGTATAAGATCCAATTGCGTTATTCGGATCTATTGCGAAATAATATTGCTGATCTCATGAATATGCGGATCACTTTCATGGATATGAATACAATGCGCATCAAATCGGTGCCGGTTAGTGCGGTGGCTTCAATAGATTATACAAGTACAACTGGTGCTGTTAAAAGAAAAAATGTAAAACGTACTATACAGTTGCAAAGCAATGTGCCCGATCCCACGATGGTTGCTAAAGTGAATGCAGATCTGCAGGCGGAAATAAATGAGTTTAAAGAAAAGACAAGAATACCTGCTGATGTTTCTATAAAGCTGAGCGGACAAAGTGAACAGGAATTGGAAACACAGAAGTTTTTAGGCTCTGCGTTACTCATTGCATTGGGAATTATTTTTTTAATTCTTGTGTTGCAATTTAACAGCATGAGTAAACCATTTATCGTAATTACAGAGATCTTCTTTTCAGTAATTGGTGTGCTACTTGGCTATGCGATCACCGGGATGACGATAGCAACTATTATGATGGGAGTAGGCATAGTTGGTCTGGCGGGTATTGTTATTAAAAACGGAATTTTATTAATAGAGTTTACAGATGAGTTAAGAGGAAGAGGCATGCGAACAAGAGAGGCCGCTATCCAGGCAGGAAAGATAAGGATCATCCCGGTGTTACTTACAGCAGTAGCTACCATACTTGGTTTGCTTCCGCTTGCAGTTGGTTTTAATATTGATTTTGTTTCCCTGTTTCAGCACCTCCAGCCTCATATCTTTTTCGGTGGAGATAGCGTCGTGTTCTGGGGGCCATTGTCATGGACAATTATCTTCGGACTCATCTTCGCTTTTTTCCTTACGCTGATGATGGTGCCGAGCATGTATATAATTGCGGAAAGACTTAGGAGACCGATGGAAAATTTTTATGGAACTAGGTTCATTGCCTTGTTTGGTTTTCTCGGACCTTTCTTCTTTATTTTCGTGGGAATCATGTTTTTAGTTAAGAGAATTCAGGGTAAACCGGTGTGGCTGGGAAAAATGAAGCAGCGGAAATAGAATTTGCGTTGTCTTGATTGCATAGTTGGTTTTATTCCCTTAATCGGGAGCCGCCGGGTATTCTTACCAGGCTGGCAAGGTGAAAAATAAAAAGCGACCCCTAAATTCATTCTGACTGCTTATGTATACTCGGGGGTCGTTTTTTTTATGCCTTTTTCAGAAAGACCGGTTTTACTTTAATAATTTAAAGCTGCTTTTTTTTACCTGGTCGCTGTTTGTACCGATCATCACTTCAAAATCTCCGGGCTCAGCCACCCATTTCAGATCATAATTATAAAACTTCAGATCATCAATGCCGATCGAGAAAGTAATTTTTCTGCTTTCACCCTTTTTCAAAAACACTTTTTGAAATCCTTTTAATTCTTTTAATGGTCTTGTAATGCTTCCCACTACATCTCTTATGTATAATTGCACCACTTCTTCTCCATCATAATTCCCGTTGTTTGTCACAGTAACTGATGCTGTAACTTTTTCACTTGCTTTCATTTCTTTTTTATCGATCGAAAGATCGGAATAGGAAAAAGAAGTATAACTTAAGCCGTAGCCAAAAGGAAACAAAGGAGAGTTCGGTGCATCCAAATAGTTTGATTGAAACTTTGGTGAGTTAGGTGCAGAAGGCCTGCCGGTGTTTTTATGATTATAATAAATAGGAACCTGTCCAATATTTCTTGGAAAAGTAGCTGATAATTTTCCTGAAGGATTATAATTGCCAAACAACACATCAGCGATCGCATTACCTGCCTCAATACCTGCGTGCCACGTAACGATCATTGAAGTTGCATAGTTATTTTCTTCAGTTAATGCGAGCGGACGGCCAGTCATTACAACAACTATCAATGGTTTTCCTGTCTTTGATAATGCCATTATCAACAGTTTTTGACTTTCCGGAAGTGTAATATCAGTTCTGCTGGCTGCTTCGCCAGTCATTTCTGATGCTTCACCAACTACTGCAACAATAACATCAGATTGGTTGGCAACATTCAAAGCCTCTGTGAGCATTTCTGCAGGACTGCGTTTATCAATATCGATCCTTGTTCCAAATACATTTACTTTTTTTGCAAATAATGTATCATCCGAAATGTTTGCACCTTTTGCATAAAGAATGTTTACACCAGTACCGCCAACACTTTTCATTCCATCCAACACGGGTATTGACATTTGCGGATCACCGCTAACCGCCCATGTGCCCAGCATATTGCTTTTGTCATTTGCCAATGGCCCGATCAATCCGATCGTTCCTGATCTTTTTAAAGGCAGTGCCTGGTTATTGTTTTTTAAAAGAACAAAAGTATGAGCTGCAATTTCTCTTGCTTCCTTTCTTCTTTCTGGGGTCAGGACCTCCTGTTTCATTCTTGCTTCATCAATATAACGGAATGGATCATCAAACAAACCGAGTTTATATTTTGCTTCTAATATCCTGCGGCAGGCATCATCAATTTGTTTTTGCGTTACCTTTTTTTCTGCCAGTGATTTTTTTGTAGTCGTTAAAAAACCTTCACCCACCATGTCCATATCAAGTCCTGCATTCAGAGCCAAAGCAGATACAGTTTGAAGATCACCCATTCCGTGATTGATCATTTCATTTACTGATGTATAATCAGAAACAACAAAACCTTTAAAGCCCCATTGTTTGCGAAGCAGGTCAGTCAGTAACCATTTATTACCGGTTGCAGGTACGCCATCTATTTCATTAAACGAACTCATCACACTTCCTGCACCTGCTTCAATTGCTGCTTTATAAGGTGGTAAATATTCATTGTACATTCTTACACGGCTCATATCAGTTGTATTATAATCACGGCCAGCTTCTGCAGCGCCATATAATGCAAAATGTTTTACACAAGCCATCAATGTATTATTCTTACTCAGATCATCACCCTGGTATCCTTTTACCATTGCTTTTGCAATTTGTGAACCGAGATAAGGATCTTCTCCGCCTCCTTCGGCAATACGGCCCCATCTTGGATCACGGGCAATATCAACCATTGGTGAAAATGTCCAGCACAATCCATCGGCTGTTGCTTCAATGGCGGCTTCTCTTGCACTATGTTCAATTAATTTCATATCCCAGCTTGCTGATAAGCCAAGCGGGATCGGCACCGTGGTTTTATAACCATGAATAACATCCGAACCAAAGATGAGTGGGATTTTTAAACGTGATTGTTCAACAGCAATTTTTTGTGCCTGTTTTATTTTATCTACACCAATTACTCCAAACAAACCACCAACATTACCTTCTTTTATTTTTTTCTCTACATCTGTGCTTACAACTGCGCCTGTAGGAATACCAGATCCGGGTGTAATCAGATTCAGTTGCCCGATCTTTTCATCGAGTGTCATTTTCTTCATCAATCCATCGACGAATGTTTTCATCTTGGCATCCTGTGCATTGGCATTTACCACAAATGCCATCATCAGTACAAACAACATTTTTTTCATTTGTTTTATTTTTATGTGATCAACAATAGTAATTCTGTTCATCGTCCCTTGCGTCGCACTCTTTAACTTTAAGTTCATCATTGAGCAGAGGTTCGTACCGCAGTTGTTATTCTCTTTATTCTTACATAGTTCAGTTTGCTTCGGCTTGCCGGGACAAACAAAAATGTTTTGTGTTCACTATGGCAATCCTCGCAATGACGAAGACTCTGCCGATCTGAAATTTACCTCTTGTGTGATCTTCGTCATTGCGAGGCCGTCGTTGAAGTACAGTCACATCACTAGTTCACAAGGCCGAAGCAATCTAAAAGCAATTACTGTATTCATCCTTTGCTTAACATACCGGTGGCCTTATTTTATTAAATACGGTTCAATTTCTTTCTTCCAAATGGCATATCCTTTCTCATTCATGTGCAGGCTGTCTTCTAAAAATATTTCAGGTATTGGTTCCCCTTTTTCATTGAGCATTTTATTTTGTATATCAATAAATTTTGCCGGGCCAGAATAAAAACTACTCCTTAGCATAGCCTTCGGATCTTGCTCAGCCATAAATAGCATTATCATCAGGTTAGCCCCTCGCATTTTTAGAAATAAATGACGGCGGCTTGGGCTTGGCTTCATCGAAATATATGCTATCGGAGCTTCTGTTTTTTCCCTGATCATTTTATATAATTGTTTGAAGCGATCTACTACAATTGCTGCAGTTATAGTATCCGAAGAAGCAAGATCATTTTCTCCACAATAGATAACAATTTGTTTTGGCTCATAAGGAAAGATGATATCATTTGCATAGCGTATCTGATCCAATAAGGTAGAACCGCCGAAACCCCGGTTAATAATTGTATAACCAGGAAAGTACAGTTGTACATCTGTCCATTTGGTAAAAGAAGAACTACCGAGAAATAGAATAGCATTCTTTGGAGGGAAATGAATTGAATCCTGCTTTTTGAAATTTTGAATATCGTTCCAAAAAGGAGGAGTCGCTACAATTTGAGTACCCCGTTTGTTGTTTGTGTCACATGCTAAAAAAAAACAGGTAATTACGTATAAAAAATATTTCATTTTACTTCGATGATTTTGGATCTTTCTGAAACTCCATTTTCATTAATAGCTTCGATACAGTAATAATAAGTCTTTTGAGAATCCATTGCTTTCATCCAGTATTCATTATTGGCATGGATCATAATGCTTGTGTAAAGTTTATCATGCTGTGTGCCGTAATAAATATTGTAAGCAAAAGCATTGTCTACGGGCTTCCACTTTATAAATGCACTGCGTTTATCTTTTTCGGTACGTAGCACAATAAAGCCCTGCACTTCTTCCGGTTTTGGACCGTTACCATTTCCAAATACACGAAAACCACTAATAGCAAATTTGCCTGCGGGCATGTGAATGTTTTCGAGCTTAATAAATCTTGCTTGCACTGGTTGAGTTAATTCTACATAATCATGCGGCACATCTTTTTTATTCATGCTTTTATCAATCAATACATTCCATTTTTTTCCATCAATTGAATAATAGAGTTTGTATTGATGATAAAGACCTAAAGTTTTTCCCAGGAAAATTGTATCTATTTCTTTCGGAAAAGAAACATCCTGGTCAGCATAATTTATTTGTATTGCATTTACGGTAGAAACATTTCCAAGATCAGTTTGTATCCATTCTCCTTTATCCCCCGTTGCCGCACTCCAATAAGTTTTTATTAATTCATCTACAGCATTGTTTGCATGATATCCTCCTAATGTAGATGACACTTGCACGGGTTTATTATAATTGAGTAACATCCATCCTGTAAAAGCCCCATCCGGCTTCCCCGAAGGGGAAGAGACCTGTTCACGAACCTCGCTTTTGGAAGAATCTGCATTGACTCCAACATTTTGTTTAAACGAGGGCTGTGTGTCGTTGGCCTTCCCTTTGGGAAGGTCGGGATGGGCTGGAAGGTAATGCGGATAATCGCCAAATGTAGTGTTGCACCACATCACATCATCTTTATCAAAACCAGCCGGCCAAATTCCAATTCTTCTCTCAAAAGTATTTTTTACAGATATAACTGTGGTGGATACATGCCAATAATTGTTGGCTTTATCCTGGAAGGTAGATCCATGACCAGCACCGCGAACAAAGCCACCCAACTTAATACTTAATGGATCTGATTGAGGAAATATTTCAATGCCATCAAACAAAGGTTTGCTACCAACTACTACACCATCAGCATATCCACTAAATTCAGTACCCGGAGCACCATATTGAAAATAATATTTTCCATTATGCTTTGTCATCCATGAGCCTTCCATAAATGGATCCAAAAAAGTATTGTCCATGTGTTCACCAAAACGTTGCCAGCCATAACGCCATTGCTGTAACAGGTACATCGGCGTTCGTGTGCCAATTGGCTGAAATGTTTTTCTATTTAATTCAATCCCATATACAGGATATGTATTGCTGCTTCCATTGTACATATAAAATCTTCCATCATCATCGGTAAAGAAAGCAGGGTCCCATCCGCCGATCTCAAATGAATCAATCAACGGTTTCCACTCATTGGTTTTGGGATTGGTGCTCATCCATAAAGTGAATTTGCTGGTATAAGTGGAACCAAATACAAGCATAGTGTCACCAACTATACCGACTGCCGGCGCACAGAGCTCATCATAGGTGCCGATATTCCAGGGCCTCAAAAACCTTTTTGAAATGAAATTCCAGTTGAGCATATCGCTGCTCCACCAATAACCCCATTGGTTAGTGCTGAATAAATAATAATCGTTCTTGTATAAAACGATCACAGGATCTGCTGTTGCACGATGACGACCCCATTCAGAAAAATTGGGAATGGGAGTGTAGCCATAATCTATATTGATGGGATTGCAATATGTTTTTTGTTGTGCTAATAAATGACTGCTAATAAAAAAGCATAATAGCAGTAATACAGATAAACGGAGCGTCGCAAGAATGCCTGATCGGAGCATTGTCGCTGTTAAAATAAAATATTTTCTACTTCTTATCATTAAAGATCAGTTTATCTAAACTAAAATTTCCAGGGCCTGTGAAAAAGAAAACCAAGGCAAGCAGAACAAACAAGAAAGGATGCTGATCATCATACCAAATAATTCCTTTACCTAAAAAAAAAGTAATATAACACATTACACCAATGATGAGCAGGCATGCGATCCGTGTAAATAAACCGAGTACGAATAAAATACCTGAGATGAGTTCAGCAGATTTACCACTGTATACCAAAAACTTTCCGTTGGAATTTTTAAATTGATCCCATTGCAGGTACTTGTGTATTGTTGATTCACTGAAAATTTCACATCCATGATAAATAAGAAATACACCGACAACACATCTTACTAAAGAAAGACCGGCTGTTTGCCAAAGAGGATATGGTGAAAAAAAATTTTTCATGTTTTATTTAAGTGCTTCGTCTTTTTCTTTTTCAAGAAAGTTAGCATTCTCATCAATAGAATCTGTATCCCATTTCAATAAGGCTTCATCAGGAACTATATCTACGGGAACAGTGCTCGATTGTGATGGTTCGTTATAAGGGATATTTGCAGACCGATTATAAACAGAGATCAGCGACCATCTTGCTGTATCAGATGTATTGGCTTCGGAACGATGCAAAATATTAGAGTGAAAAAATAATGCATCACCGGCGTTGATCTCAACATAGGCCAGCTCCATTGTTTTTAAAGCAAGATCCACATAATGCTGTGAGGCGCCGACCTGTTCACCTGCAAAACCGTGTTCGATCCTTCCCATTTTATGCGATCCTTTAATTACCTGCAAACAACCATTTGCTTTATTTGCATCAGTGATTGCGATCATCACCGACATCATTTGTTCAGGAAATAAAAATTCGTTCTTATACCAATAACCATAATCCTGGTGCCATTCCCATGCACCACCCACTTTTGGTTCTTTCTGCATCAGCTT
>VBAS01000076.1 GCA_005882975.1 Bacteroidota bacterium
CCAGTCGTATTAAACAATTCAATAGCATCATCAACATATTTATCGAAATCGGTATCGAAGATCCCCTGGTACATAAAATGTAAACCTGATCCCACATCAAACAAAACCCAACGCAGATAATGCAGCTCTAATGGTGCTAGAACATCGGGATTGCTTTTGACAAGATCTTCAATTGTTTTACCATATGCACGAATCGCATCTTCTCTTCCCGGTTTAACTTTTGCAATAATAGTAAAGCCGTAGTTCGCAGGAGTCTTGGGAAACACCGGGCCATACCGACCATCTTCTTTTTTAAAATATCCTTCTTTTGGAATCGCAAGTGCTGCTGGTGTAGACCAACTGGTTTCTAAAGTTTCAGACATGATGTTTAATTTAAATTCAATAGACTCTTAAACCAATTTACAAATTTCAGTTATCATTATACCAGTCTTTCTTGTTAATCGAAGCTATCAGCGTTCGCTAAGTTCTTGTATCAAATCACGAAATTTATAAAATGCAGGTTTGGGAGTGTAATCGTCCTTTAGTATTCCAAACTGATAAAACAAGTTGTCATTATTGCTATCGGTGTCACGAAGACTAAATAACTCGTATCTCTTAATATTCAATTCACGTTTTACTTCATAAAGTGACCTGATAATCGTTTCAATGATGACTGCCTGCCTTTCGTAAGATTTTCCCCCACCTGTAGACCATCCATTTTCTGTTATATATATCGGCACCGCCAATGGTATTTTCCCTGTGTTTGAAATGGTATTACGAAATTGACTTAAAACATATTTTACTGCGCCTTTTAGATTTTCAGGAAAGCCTTCTTCGGGTACCGGTTTGAATACATCCGGGAAAAAATCAAGACCAATATAGTCAATAGCATCTCTTAATGGTATGCAATCATTACTGCCGATGAAATTCCAAAAGTTATCTTTTGGATCAAATGACATAGCTGCATTAAACCCAACTTCTATCTGGTTTTTACATTTTCCGACTTCCTTTTTTGCAGTCAAAACACCGTCACGTAAAGCATTGTATATGTCATCAAAACTACCATCTCCCGAAAAAACATCTTTTAAATTTGGCTCTTCGGCTATTTGAAATGAATGAAGATGGTCACCATATTTCTGTATCACATTTCTAATGGTGTTTGTCCAGTCACGCTGATCATACTTTGGTGAACGATAGCAAAGGACTAAATCTATTTTTCGTGTTGTAGTTGCATATTGAATGATATTGTCAGGAGCTTCATTGCCTGTTTTCCCATTTCCTAAATAATGTATATAGCCCCTGATGATAAGCGAATGTCCATCCTGTTCGAGTTTTTTCAGAGCATCTTGAATGGCATTAGGGTTATCAGGCTTGCCTACAGCGAGGTCTTTGTCTGTGCCAGCAACACTGCCTATGTAAATTCCAAAATTCATTAGATTAAAAACTTAGATCGACACCAATATTTGACGACTTGCTGTCAAAAAAAATGTTACTGGTAATTCCTGAAACTCATTATTGATATCTTACTGGCAGCATGTTCAATTTTAGTAATAATAACAATGAGATCATTAATACAGTTCCAATTGCTGCAATTATGTTTATGAATTTTTGCGACTTGACACTGTTATTGAATAATTTTTCAATTGCTTCAAATATCAATAATCCAATTATCCCGCCTGAAATATTAGTGATTATATCCGTAATGTCAAATGCTCCTATTCTAAAAATAAACTGAAGCCCTTCAAGCATTAAACTAATTAAGAAAAAGAAGAAAAGTTTTTTTACAAAACCCCATCTTTCAAATAAAACTCCTGCATAAATACCAAGCGGTACAAAAATTACTACATTCAAAATAGTTTCACTAACATCGATATTGCCAAACGGAATTAAGTTTACGTTCCTGTTTTCCATATAAGAAAATCGAACACCCAACTTGAATAGTAAGATCCAAAATAATGCGATCAAATAAATTATAAATAATACATTAGTTACCTTGTTTGTTTTATTTTTTTCTTTCATATTGTTTGGGTTCATAAATTTCCTACTGCAGTAAAGCCATGGAAGATTAAAACCGCAATATCTTTTTTTGCAGGTTCAATATTGTCAGGGTTCCATTCCTCGTATTAATTGTTAGTCTGCTTGCCGCTAAACGGATCAGGTATTTGCGATGTAGCGAAAATAGAAATCTGTCAGTTGAATTTAGTATAAAAATTTAATAGCAGCACAACTCCTGAACATTTAACGACAAGCGGCCATTTTTGTATTTAGACCTTTGAGTAGTATTTTTAAAAAGGTGTCCAGGATAACTATCGGTTTTATTTCTTCTTAAGCTCCAACCGTGCCTGTCTTAACTTTTCCCGCTTGTTTGTAGATGCCAATAATTACTCCTTTTGATGTAACAATACTCTCCATTAATGTAAATGCTGCTGGGATCGATCCATTGTCAAAAAGTTTTTTTCCTTTACCTAGAGTTAACGGATGAATTTTGAGCCTGAGTTCATCTACAAGATCATTTTTAAGTAATAGCTGAATAAGTTTACTGCTGCCCCAAACCTGGATGTCAGCGCCTTTTGAATTTTTGAGTTTTTTTATATCTGCCACGCTTTTTATTACTGCTGAGTTTTTCCAACCAGTAACTAATGGATCCGACTTTTTCAATTTTTTAGAATACACATATTTTGAGCCTTCGTTAATACCTGGCCAAAAATCTCCATGTTCAGGCCAATAGTTAGCCCATATCTCAAATGTTTTTCTGCCCAAAAGATAATCTGAAGTTTGCTTCAATTCGTCTTGTACTAATTTACTATAAGCTTCCTCACCATAAGGTGCCGTCCAGCCACCATATTTGAAATTACCTGATGTATCTTCCCTAGGTCCACCAGGTGCTTGCATTACTCCATCTAATGAGATCATTGATAAAACAATTATTTTACTCATATTTTGAGTTTTAAATTTTATGCTTACTGGTTTTAACATCCTGGTAGTTAGCTTTAATCTAATACCTCACAGTTAAATCCATATTTCTTTACGAGCATCATTATTCTTAACACCTCCATATTGTCTCCTTCAACTCTAAGCACCTTATCACAATCTGAAAGGTCAAAATTAATTTTAAACGATGGGAAAGTTTCAGACAAAATAGAAAGAAGCATTTTGCTTTGTGTCTTTTTCTGAACATTTGTTTTAAAAACTTCAACCATTTCTCATTACTATTTAGGCTAACTGCATTTGTTGTTCGTCAATTACTTTTGCCCGTTATCTCAACCCCATCTTGTATTGCCGCTTGAAGTATATTAATATTTAAATCCTTTATCGTTTTGAACTTGATACAATACCCGGTTACACTTGCCTTGCCGAGGTTTTTCCCGTATGTCTGGGCTAAATATTTCTTATCCTCGATACCAAGAATATAGACAGATATGCCGGTTGTGTTTGCACTCAAGCCAATTTGATAAAACTCCCTGGTTGTTCCATCAGCATATTTAATTGTGTAAGATCCATATCCGATATTAGGATTAGAAACAGTTTTTCCTTTGCTGTCTTTACCATCTAAGAACCATAATTTGCATTTTGGCATTACTTGCAGAATGCTCTGATGCAACTCTTGCATGTCATTGCGTTTTGGTTCAGGTTGACTTGTAATATACTTTTTGATTTCTTCTTGTATGTTCATATAAATTTAAAATTATGGATTGCTTATTTTACCTCTTTTTGCTATTTGATCCGGAGCCTCACTAAGTTATTTTAAAAAACTATTTAAGTAATTCAAAATCGTTGTTGTTTGCATCATCAGGCTCACATGTCCTTGTGAAGGAACAATGGCTAATTGCGATTTTGGCATTGGCTGCAGGTCAGCAGAAACACCGCCTCCCAACAATTGATACGTTTTTATCAACTCTAGTTTATCCGTTCCATCATTGTCGCCGGAAATGATCAGTACAGGCGCCGAAATTTTTGCAATATTGGAATCACCAACGTTAAATGGCACTTTGGCGAAAGCAAACATCTGCTCTAAGTACTTTCTCCATTTAGTTTTGTCAGGTGCCACTGCATCGTATGTGGCTTTTATCGGTGTGTTATCAAAAAATTCAGGCTTAAAATCTTTAAACCCGCCATTTACTACGGGTAGCCAACCACTGGTTTTGTAAGTAGAAGAAATGATCACTAATTTTCTTAATCGTTTAGGGCTTTGTACAGCAAACTGGTAAGCTACAGAGCCGCCCATACTAAATCCTGCTACATCCGCACTGTCTATTTTCAGATAATCCATCACTTTTTCTACATCACTTGCTAAAGTTGTGATCGATAATTCTCTTTCTGAAAATGGCGAATGCCCATGTCCCTGCATTTCAATTGCAATCACTTTCCTGGTTTTGGACAGCTCAGGTATCAATTGTGACCAGTTCATATCAATTGTATAAAAAGCGCCATGCAATAAAACTAACGGACTGCCTTCACCATATACTTCGTAATAAACATTGATGCCATTAACAGGTGCGTAACCACTGTTGGAAGGTTTGATCTTTTGCCCATTCGATGAAGACGCTATAAACATAATTGCAATTAGTAGTATTAATCTAAAAGGTTTATATGATTTGAATAAATTTTTCATAACGCTGTTTAAATTTTAATTCATTGATATCACAAAGACGCAATTACCTGCCTCTTAGTTTTGGGCAAATTCCACGATCCACTCAATACCGTATTTGTCTCTAAAACAACCAAAATAGGAACCCCAGGGGCTATCACCAATAGGCCCTTCTATTTGTCCTCCTGCTGAAAGCCCATTAAATAATTTGTCTGCTTCTTCTTTACTTTCTGCAGTTATTACAATTTTACTTCTGTTCTCATTTTCGTTTGTTCTTCCCATAATTTCCGGAACATCGTTCGCCATCAAGAAATTATTTTTACCGATAGGCAAAGCAATATGCATAATTTTATTTTCTTCTTTTTTTGCTACCGGGAATTCAGGACCTGCAAGGTCTTTGAAACGAATAACCTTGGCAAACTCTCCGCCAAATACTGATTTGTAAAAGGTAAATGCTTCTTCGGCATTTCCGTTGAAGTTTATGTGAGGATTGATAAGTGCCATAATTTTTATTTTTTAGATTTTAAAATTGTTTACTTTCTTAATATTATTTAAAGTCTTTGCAGGCGAAAATTATTTTTGAGATAAAGTTGCCAGCAGATTTTCCAGGTTGCTCAATGACATTTTCATTCCTTGCGTGAAGCCATCAAGTATTCTCTCTAACCTTTCAAGGGATTCATTGTAAATAGTAATGCTCACCTTTGTTATTCCATTTTGTTCGCTGAAAGTATGATCCCATTCAGAACCCGGCAATTCAGGGTTTTCATCTTTGTCTGCAAAAGCATTATACATTTTAAAATTCGTCTTCGGGGTAATGGAAGTATATTGCTGTAATGCCCAACGCTCATTACCGTCGGGACTTACCATGGCATAAAACCTTTTACCACCCACTTTAAAATCCTGGTATTTTGTTTTTGAGGTCATGGGCTTTGGCGCAATCCATTGGTCGATCAATTCTGCTTTGGTAAAAGCATCCCATACCAATGAAAGTTCAGCATCAAATTCCCTGGTTATGAATACCATTTTTGTTGATTTGTCAACGGTAAAATCAAATAGCAAATCCGTTTTCATTTTTTTTGTTTTTTAATTGTTGATAATACTTTGTCAAGTTGATTGAAACGAGTTTCCCAAATTTTTCTGAATTGGGCAATCCATTTATCGATCTCTTTCATTTTTTCAATTTCAAGTGAATAATAAATTTCCCTGCCTTTTTGTTCCTGTTTTACTAGTTCGCATTCCGTAAGTATGCGAAGATGTTTCGAAACAGATTGCCGGGTAGTGTGGAAGTTTTCAGCAAGGGCATTCGGTGTCATTGCTTGTAATGCAATCAAGGTAATAATTGCCCGCCTTGTCGGGTCTGCAATTGCCTGGAAAATATCTCGTCTCATTTGTTGTAAATTTTATTTGTGCAGCTAATCGGTTGCAAATATACGTGCAACCTTTTGGTTTCGCAAAATTTTTTTTAATGATCCGGATTTATGCTGGTTAATCGTGTGTGGTCGCCATTTCAATTGTTACGGCGTCAATGTGAAACAAATGTTTGGTTGCGCTGAGGGAGTATATAATTTTTTATCTTTCCAATTTGAAATCCTTATCAGTTGCAGGTCGTATTGCAGCGTTTGCAACTTTCCAACCGGTCCTGTACATCCAGTCAGCCATCTTTTTTAACTTGGGATAGTTTATATTTTCCGCTTTATCCTGCGGAGTATGGTAGTCATCATGTAAAAGGCTTGTGTACATAATAGCAGGAATTCCTAATCGTGCATAAGGTAAATGGTCACTTCTAAAATACCAGCCTTCAACATGTCTTACGTTATCCCATGTTGTATCCAGTGTAAAATTTGGTCCTTCTTTATTTGCAGCTAAAGCCATATTTACTAAGGCCACTGAATTTCTGTGAGGTGGATTGTAACCTAAGATGGTCGCACTATCTGTGTTATTCCTCCCTATCATGTCACCATTTAAAACAGTCACAATTTTTTCGATTGGAACTGTGGGATGCCCGGCATAATAAGTAGATCCCAGTAAGCCTCTTTCTTCCGCACCATGTATAACAAACAGCACTGATCTCTTAGAAGGGTACTTAACGAAAGCCCTTGCATTAGCCAGCATTGCCACATCAACACTTCCATTATCATCCGCTCCATAATAAATGGAATCTCCTTTTATTATGTTTCTGATACCATGCGCATCTGAATGACCACTGTACAAAACATACTCTTTTTTCAGTTTTGGATCTGTTCCCTCAACCATCCCTACAACATTTACAGAAGGATACAAATACTCCGTTATGACAAGGTTGATTTTAATTGTGGCCGTATTATTTATTAAAACTTTTTTAGCGTTGGAGTGAAGCCAGATCACGGGTGTTTTACCAGTTACTGACTGCGAACTTCTACTGGTTACATTTTGATTGGTTTCTCCTTTAAGTTCGTAGCTACCTCTTTTAAAATTTTCCACTGCATCATCCCATGACTTTTCTGCCTGGTCATCTGCAATAAAAATTATTGCTTTTGCCCCTCTGCTTAATAAAGGCAAACCGTATTTCGCAAAAATATACCTGTTGTATCGCCAGGTTGGCAGAGAAATATCCAGGTTAATTCCTTTCGGATTTTCTTCGATCGCTATCACTTTATTCTTTACATCGATATTGTTTGTGTCAATATCAGCAGCATTGCCTAAATAAACAATCGGTGCCTCAAGATTAATATTAGCCATTAGGGAAACAGATGCATCCTTCCATAATTGTAAGGGAGTATTATTGATCTCTATGGTTGAATTATCTGAAACTTGTTTTCTCAATAGCGTGAAGTATTGAAAATAAGTTCCATCATCGCCTGCAGGCTTTAGGCCAATAGCTTTGTATTGATCGGCAAGCCAGGCTGCTGCTTTCAATTCATCAATAGTACCAGCTGAACGACCTTTAAAATTAGCACTGGCGAGTGTGTACAGATCCTTTTTCAGATCTTCTATGCGTATCAGTTTCAATCCTGGAGGATCGTTGGTTTGGGCGATTAATGAAGCATTTATTACCAACAACAAAAACAATAAAGTATTTTTTTTCATTTTCTAATTAGAGTTATTATGAATGTATAAGTATAAGATATAAGTTGCATTTGACCCAAACCAGGTATCATAGCTAAAATACACTACTTATTTTTGCGAGCAACTTTTTAATTGTCTCTTGTTAAACTGCCAGGTAAAAAAGGCTATTGTTTGACAATAGCGCAATACAGCTCATGTTAAAGAGAGACGTCATCAGAATTTAATATGGTCAATTAAAACTATTAATCCATCGTTTGTGCCATTTCATCCAAACCTATACTCACTCAGCCACGATTAATTATCTTTGCGCCTCTTTAATATTATGCAAAGAATTTACTTAGATAATGCGGCTACCACAGCCCTTGACAAGGAAGTACTTGACGCCATGTTGCCTTACATGACCACTCATTTTGGCAATCCATCTTCTATTTACTCTTATGGCAGAGAATCACGTCTTGCTATTGAGAGTGCACGGAAAACAGTGGCAAAGATCTTAAATGCTAATCCCGGTGAAATATTTTTTACCAGTGGTGGTACCGAAAGCGATAATATGGCCATTTCAACTTCCATCAGGGATCTTGGTTGTCGCCATATTATTACGTCACCCATCGAGCATCATGCCGTGCTTCATGCAGTCGAACATTTAGATCATGAAGGAACGATCACAACCAGTTTTGTGAAATTGTTACCTGATGGGCATATTGATCTTGAGGATCTTGAAAAACAATTAGCAGAACACA
>VBAS01000077.1 GCA_005882975.1 Bacteroidota bacterium
GGTAAGAACTGTATTTCGGTAAATCGTTTTAAATTATTAATGGCAGAATCGATAAGATGTCCAAGTATTTCCTGTTTTGACCATTTTCCCTCAGCAGGTCTTTTTAATAATTCTTCGGAAGAAAAATGTTTCAATTTATTGGGAAAAGATTCAATATATTTTTCCAATTGCTGCATCGCAGCATTTGTATCAACTGAATCTTTTAAAAAACCATCTTTCTCCCACATAGCTTTCGTTATAATGACTCATAAATAATTGCGGTGCCTTGTCCAACTCCAACACACATGGTAGCCAAGCCATATTTTATATTTTGATTCTTCATCTCGTATAATAATGTGGTGGATATTCTTGCGCCGCTGCATCCAAGCGGATGGCCCAGGGCAATTGCACCCCCATTTACATTAACTATTGAAGGATCTAAATTCAATTCTTTTATACAAGCGATACTTTGCGAAGCAAATGCTTCATTCAATTCAATTAATCCAATGTCTTCAATTTTCAATCCAGCTCTTTGCAGTGCTTTTTTTGTAGCGGGCACGGGACCAATTCCCATAATTGCCGGGTCAACTCCTGCTGATGCCATTGAAACAATTTTTGCAAATGGCGTTAATGAATATTCTTTTACTGCATTTTCACTTGCAAGTAATAAACAAGCAGCTCCATCATTTATACCTGATGAATTTCCCGCTGTTACGGTTCCATCTTTTTTAAATGCTGGTTTTAATAAAGCCAATTTTTCCAAAGAAGTTTTTCTCGGGTGTTCATCAACTATTACCCAATTGATCAATCCTTTATTATGTATTTCAACAGCAGCAATTTCATTATTGAATTTACCCGCATCTTTTGCCGCAAAATATTTTTCTTGCGATTGAAACGCAAATGCATCTTGTTCTTCTCTTGAAATATTCCATTGCTCCGCCACATTCTCGGCAGTTTCACCCATTGTAAATGGATAATACATAGCCGCAAGTTTTTCATTAATAAAACGCCAGCCCATAGTTGTATCAAACATCTCACCTTTTCGGCTCCAAGGTTCATTCGATTTACCAACAACAAACGGTGCTCTTGTCATACTTTCAACCCCACCAGCAAAATAAATTTCACCGTCACCACACATTATTGCTCTTGATGCATCCATTATACTTTGCATGCCAGATGCGCAAAGACGATTTACTGTAACACCTCCAACGCTAACTGGTAACCCCGCAAGCAATGCAGCCATTCTCGCTACATTACGATTATCTTCTCCAGCCTGGTTCGCAGCTCCTGCGATCACTTCCTCCACTTCATTCATATCAATAGAAGAATTTCTTTGCATCAATGCATGAATAACTATTGCCAGCAGATCATCTGGCCTTACAGTTGATAATACCCCGCCGTATCTCCCTATCGATGTTCGGATCGCATCAATTATAAAAACATCTTTCATTGTGTACTAAGCTTTTGAATTACTATTAGGCTTCTCTTGCGTCGCACTCTTGTACTTTCTATTATATACTCAGCAATAAGTGCTTGCAAAGGAACATAAAACCATCTTATCAGCGAAATCCACTAATCCGCCATCCATAGTTATCTTTGCCGGATGTCGAAAACTGAGCTAAAAAATATCAGGCACCTGAGTTTACAAGAACTGGAAGATTATTTTGAAAGACTTGGTGAAAAAAAATTCCGCATAAAACAAGTATATGAATGGCTTTGGCAAAAACATGCACACAGTTTTGCCGACATGACAAACCTGAGCAAAGATCTTCGTCAAACTCTCGGAGATAATTTCACATTGCCTGCTCTAACAATAAATGCAACTCAATATTCTGCAGACGGCACCGTAAAGTCAAGTTTTAAAACCCATGATGGTCATTTGGTGGAAGGTGTATTAATACCGACAGAAAAGAGGGCCACCGCTTGTGTATCTTCCCAGATCGGTTGTTCCCTCAGTTGTAAATTTTGTGCTACAGGTTATATCGATAAGAAACGTAACCTGACCTTTGATGAGATCTATGATGAAGTAGTATTGATCAATCAGCAATGTGAAAGGATCTATGGTCACAAGCTCACCAATATAGTTTTTATGGGAATGGGTGAACCATTGCTTAATTATAAAAACGTTTTAAGAGCAATAGAAAGAATTACATCACCTGATGGTTTGGCCATGAGTCCAAAAAGAATTACCGTTTCAACAGCAGGCGTTGCCAAACAAATAAAACAGTTGGGTGATAATAAAGTAAAATTCAAACTGGCTCTATCACTACACGCAGCTACGGATGCCAAGCGCCACGAGATAATGCCGATCAACGATAGCAACAATATCAAATCACTGGTGGATGCATTAAATTATTTTTACAGGGAAACAAAAAATGAGATCACATTTGAATATATCCTGTTCAAGAATTTTAATGACTCACTCAAAGATGCAGATGACCTGATAAAACTATACCGCCAGGTGCCGGCTGATCTTATTAATATTATTGAATACAACCCAATTGATTTTGCCAAATATGAAAAGCCTGATGAAAAAACGGTGGAAGCCTTCATGAGCTATTTGGAAAAGCATAAAGTAAATGCAAGACTTCGGAAAAGTCGCGGCAAGGATATTGATGCCGCCTGTGGTCAGTTAGCTAATAAAAATTAGCCTTTGACCAGGGATTTTGGCCTTCTACGAAGAATTTCTTAGATTTGATTAAACTTCACATTTTTGTTTTAGTCTGTATACAAACTAAAAATAAAACCATGAAAAAAATAATTGTATTGATGCTGGCAATGATAACCCTCGTTGCTGCGCATGCACAGAAAGAAAGGTTACCCGAACAGCAAAGAGATCACCGGGATAAAATGATGGCCGAAAAGCTTAATCTCTCTAATGAGCAAAAGCAAAAAGCAAAAGCATTAAATGAAGATTACAGGAAAAAAATGGATGAGCTTAGAAAAAAAGATGATATCCTGGTAAAAGACTGGAGAAACCAGATGATGGAGCTTAATCAAAAACACCGGGAAGACATGCAGAATCTTTTGACTAAAGAACAAAAAGCTCAAATGGAGAAAATGAAACTGGATAGGAAGAAGATCGAGGAAATTGATGCCAATGCAAGAATGGAGAAGATGAAAGTGCAACTTGACCTGAACAATGATCAAATGGAAAAGATGAAAAAACAGAATAGTGAAATGCATGAGAAAATGAAAGCTATTCATGAAGATAAATCTCAGGATATGATGAAAAAAAGAGAAGGGATGAAAATATTAATGCAAAAGAACAAAGAGAATATGAGATCAATTCTGAATGAAGAGCAGTATAAAAAAATGCAGGAAATGAGGAAAACTATGCCTCGCAAAAGACGAGTTCTTTCCTAAAATTTTATTGATCAGTGAGCCCTTCCATATTAAGGAAGGGCTTTTTATTTAAAATAACTGAAGCCCTGTTATTGCTTATCTTTGCGCCTCCTGTTGTAAAACAGTAAAATCTTCACATGAAAAAGAAAGCATCCCCCTTCGATAAGTTCTACAAAAAGAAAAGCAACGCTGCAATTAAAGAGCAATTTCGCCAGGAAAAGAAAAAAGAAAAAAAAGAAAGAGCGGAATACTTTGACAAAAAAAGGGCGGAAATAAGAATTCAGAAAGCTGATCCTGTACAAAAACAATCGCAGCCTGTTATCTCGAGAACTCAGAGCACAGAACTCATGCCTTTAAATAAATATATTTCTCATGCAGGTGTTAGTGGCCGTCGTGAAGCTGCGGAGATCGTAAAAAAAGGTATTGTAAAAGTGAATGGAAAAGTAGTTATAGAACCCGGCCATAAAATCTCACCGAAAGATGAAGTAGTTGTTAATGGCAAAAAAATATTCCTGTCAAAAAATCTTGTTTACATCTTACTTAATAAACCAAAAGATTTTATTACAACAACTGATGATCCGCAGGGAAGAAAGACGGTGCTTGATCTTATTCGCCGTGCCACAGATGAAAGGGTTTATCCTGTTGGAAGATTAGACAGGAATACTTCAGGCCTTTTATTGCTTACCAATGATGGCGAGCTTTCGCAAAAACTCACTCACCCGAGCAATGAAATAAAAAAGATATATGCAGTAACTCTTGACAAACCTCTTGAGAAAAAAGATTTCGATAATATATTAAAAGGTGTTGTATTGGAAGATGGTCCGGCATCAGTTGACAAACTTGCCTACGCAGATCCAAAAGACAAAACACAGCTTGGTGTGGAAATACACAGTGGTCGCAACCGCATTGTACGCCGCATTTTTGAACACCTTGGTTATGATGTAAAAAATCTTGATCGTGTAATGTTTGCCGGCTTAACGAAAAAGAATATTGAAAGAGGTAAATGGCGTTTTCTAAATGAAAAAGAAGTTCGTGAACTTAAATATTTTGGAAAAGGGAAATAGCTCACAGAATACACGGATGGACACAGAAAAAGCTTACATAAAAATTTCAGATCATACTATTCTTGACACACCGGATCTTATTGCCCTAAATAAACCATCTGGTTTGCTTTCAATTCCTGACCGTGAAGGAAAAGATATTTCTCTTAAAAAATTATTGATCGAAAAATATGGCAACATATTTACCGTTCATCGTCTTGACAAGGATACAAGCGGTTTAATTGTATTTGCAAAGAATGAAACAACTCACAAACTGCTTTCGCAACAGTTTGAGGAAAGACAGACAGAAAAAATTTATCTCGGGCTGGTTCTAGGCTCACTTGCGGAAAAAAAAGGAAGCATCAATACTCTCATCTCTGAACATCCACTGAAAAGAGGACTGATGACCGTATATAAAAAAGGAAAAGAATCACTAACTGACTATGAAGTGCTGGAAGATTTTAAAATTTTCTCCTGGGTTCAATTTCAAATTCATACTGGCCGTACACACCAAATAAGAGTGCATGCAAAACATATCGGACATCCGGTTGTATGTGATGAACTTTATGGTGACGGAAAACCAATTTTACTTTCTGCACTCAAACACAAATTCAAACTTTCAAAAAATGAATTAGAAGAAAGGCCCATCCTCAATCGTCTTGCATTGCATGCTTTGAGTTTACAGTTTACAAATACAAATGGTGAAAAGATAAAGCTGGAAGCTCCATTACCAAAAGACTTAAGAGCATTGCTGCAGCAACTAAGAAAAAGAAAACATTGAGCAGATCAAAAAAATGATCTAAGCAATAACCCGGCAACTGCTGCGATCAAGATCAAATAAGGTTCCTTGAGCTTTTTAAAATAGATAAGTGAACCAATCGCCGCAATAGCGATCAATGCAGAAGGTATATCAATTATCGATCGCATGGCAATAACCACAACTGCACCTAACAGCGCACCAACAACCGCAGCAGTAATACCATCCACAAATGCTTTAACAGATCTATTCTTTACTATTTTTTTAAAATAAGGAGCCGGTAAAATGGTAAATAAATAGCAAGGAAGAAAAGTTGCTAATGCTGCTACACATGCACCAGGGAAACCCGCTACCAAATAACCGATAAATCCAACGGTTATCACAACAGGTCCGGGAGTGATCATAGCTACTGCAACTGCATCAATAAATTGTTGTTCGCTCAGCCATTTATATTCATCTACTACACCGCTATGTAAAAATGGTACAATAGCAAGACCGCTTCCAAATACAAAAGCCCCTGCCTTTGTAAAGAACAAAGCGATCTTTCCGAGTGTGCCTGTATCATATTCCCAAAATCCAACGCCAAGTAAGATAAAATTTGTCGTCTTTGTTTTTACCCACGCCGGTGGCGCTTTCACGATCATATAAATAAACCCGGCAGCAACAAACAACAATACGTTCTCAGATTTTGTGATAACAGTTATTGCTACAGCCACAAGATATAATACCCATAACAACCAATTCTTTTTGATAGAATCGAAATTCAGTTTACTTACAGATTTTGTGGTGAGTTTATAAGCGCTGATCGTTATTATACCAATAACTGCAGCACCCACTCCATAAAATACAGCTTGCATCCATGATAGGCCTCCATATAATTTATAGGCCATACCCAATAAAACAACCATTATGAATGAAGGAATAATAAATGCAAGTCCTGCTAAAGTAGCGCCAATCACACCATAATGAACATAACCGAGATAAATTCCTAATTGGGCAGCTAAGGGACCAGGCGCCAGTTGCGCCAGCGCAAGTCCTTCTTTATATTCATCTTCACTTATCCATTTTTTATTTTCAACAAGATCCCTGTGCATATAACCCACTAAAGCAACTGGTCCCCCAAAACCAGTCGTTCCTAATTTTAGAAAATAGAAGACTAAGTCAGATAATTTATATCCTGGTCTATTATTCATCAATGTCAATTGCTAATTTTATCCGGGTCATAACTCACCTCTTGAAACAGCATACAATTCATACCAATCCTGCCTGTCAAGATTAATTTTGAAAGACTCAGCTATGTTTCTTATGCGAAGTTCATCAGTTGTCCCGATAAGTGGCAATGCACCAAGTTTAACAAGCCAGGCAATAGCTACCGATTCAAAATGCGAATTATATTTTCCTGCAAACTCTTCGAGCTTACCTCTTATACGCAAAGGAATTTTTTCATTGCTGTTGGCGATCTTTCCTTCTGCCAGGGGAGAAGTCGCCAATGGCCGCATATATTTTTGTTTTATATAATCAACCTGCCCATTATCAAATGCAGATGTATTCAGCAAATTAAGTTCAATATGATTGGTGACGATCGGAATGCGCAAATAAGAACTTAATAATTGATGCTGGAAGACAGAAAAATTAACGACGCCAACATTTTTTATTTTACCTGAATCTTTCAGTTTCTCTAATGTCAAGGCTGTTTCTTCCAGGTTTGATAATGGATCAAGCTGGTTAAGCAAAAACACATCTATATAATCCGTTTTAAGATTGCGCAAAGAGTTTTCTAAGCTGTTAGTTATATGCTCTCTTGATGTATCAAAATGTTTTACACGATAATAAGGACGGGCAGCATTCGGAATATTAATACCGCATTTTGTAAAAAGAACAATACTTTCTCTTTTAATCCCACTTCTTTTAAGAACATTTCCAAATATTTCCTCGCAAGTATAATCACCATACGTATCACCATGATCAAATGTATTGATATCAAGTTCAAGGCAAAGATTCAGGATCTGTTCCATTTTGTCTTCATTCACATAATTACCTTTCCACCGGTAAAAGCCATATACAGCAGGCGATACTTTGGGTCCTGAATCGCTGAGATAAATTTTTTCCATAATAGATAATTAATAAATTAAATCACAATTCGATCTTTTCGATCATCACATCCCAATGAGCGATCAATAATTCAAAGCGATGCTGTTCATCCTTCTTTAATTTTTCAAGATCAGGATACAATTGCTTCTCATATTGCTTTGTAAGATTGGGATCAAAGGCAAGTTTTTCATTTTTGAAAACAATGGTCACTTTAAAATCAAACCGGGTATCCTCGCCGCTATGTAATTTCGGTTTTTCTGCTTCCACACTTATGATGTCACCTTTATCAATTGCTTTTTTCAACAAAGGATAATGATTTGCTTTCCAGAGATTGATGAACTCATCAGCAAAGCCCCATTTTACTTTATAATAATTCTCGATGGCGAAATAACTGCTTTTATCCTGCGCACTGGCATTTATGATCAGGAAGATCGGCATTATTAAAAGAATGATTTTTGATCTCATAGTTATTGCTTTATGTTTTGATCAGTTTTTTTTCTTAAATCGAGATTATGAAAGTAAAAAATTCTTGCCGCATTAATGCTTTTGTATTTATTGCCTGCCGCCAGTTGTTGAAATACATTCATATAACCAAACTGTAAGTTATCATGTTTATTTACA
>VBAS01000416.1:0-278 GCA_005882975.1 Bacteroidota bacterium
CATAAATGATCTTTCCATCTTTTGCGATCAGTACCGCGCCGCCGGGTTCATTGGCTTTAAATACGGAATCAAAGATCTTATCAAGATCATTTGAATACGAAGATGATCTGGTATTGCAGTTGGTGAATAAAACTATAACGACAAAAAGGAAAAAGATTTTCATATGCTTGTTTTACATGACAATATTATCTGTCATTAAATTTTTGGATCAATACTTTTAGGTTTGTTTTATTTTCTTTTAGCATTAGTTTCAACACTTTTGTATCAATATCACTTAG
>VBAS01000416.1:370-3318 GCA_005882975.1 Bacteroidota bacterium
ATTAGTGAGTCAAGATGATGAAAGCCGAGGCAGAAATAAACGGTCATATTTTGTTTTCGTGGTGAAAAACCGGTAATAAACCAATCGCCTTCACGACCACTTTTGCCCTTGTAATGAAAAGTGCCAAAACCAACTATGCTGTTTCCCCACATCTTTGGTTCTTCTTTAGTTTTTTTTTTCATGAGTTCAAGCAGTGTAAAGCAATCTTTTCTTGTTTCTTCAACTTTAACAGAGCTGATAAATTTTTCAACTGACGCATCATTGAGCTTTGTTTTTAATTCAGCCATAAAAGTTTTTTTTGAAGGTACAAAAACCAAAGATAAACGCAGGGGCAATGGAAGGGTTACAAGATCTTACTTCAGTGCTCCTGTTTCTTCGTTGTTTCCCGGTAAAATAAACCGATCTTTATCCCCCATTCATTTCTTCTATGCCAATTAGCTATATGGTCTATGGTTCCTTCGGAGTATTGGCCATTGTCTTTATCATTTACCTGGTTAATTTAAAAAAGCGCCGGTAATACTGCAGGTAGTCAAGCCCCGGTTACATCTCATCAAAGTTTCTTGTTCTGGGGTAGCTTCTCATTTTAACTTGTGGTTGATTCAAAAATTATTAATAACTAAATTTTTTCGCCATGAAGAAGATCAATTATCAACCGGCAGTTTTTCTTTCTCTTTTGCTGACAATAAGTACAGCATTATTTTCATTTTCATCTACGAAAAATAATTTCGGAGGTGAGGGATTCGAAGTCTACCTAAACGACAAACTTGTTTTACAGCAGTACGGAAAAGATATGGACCAAATAAAAAATCTGCAACTGGATCAAAGTGCAAGCAATGGTCAATTGTCCATACGTTATTACCATTGCGGAAAGCCTGGTACAAGCCGCATTGTAACTATTAAAGACGAGCAAAATGTTGTTTTAAAGGAATGGAAATTTGGAGATGCTAAGGATGCGTCATCTAAAGTTTCATGCAGTGTAAAAGATATACTTACACTCCCTAAAATTAAAGCCGGTAAAAAAGTGAATCTTTATTATGCAGCCGGCGAGTTGCCGAATGGAAGATTGCTTGCAACACTTACTTCAGTTAATAAAAGTGCAGCTCAACCATAAAAAAGATCATTTCAGGAAAATCTTTGCCCCGATATAATCGGGGTTTTTTATTGTCTTGTCCAGGTTTTTGTGATCGTAGCCGGCATACCATTCAGGGTCAATAAAAGGATCGATTGAAATTGAACGGAAGTCATGTCAGTAACAGTTTCTGATTCGGGCCCAAGCCCAGCAGGGACGTAAAGAAGACTCTTGGTATTAACGATTTGCCAATCTCCGGTTTTGGTTGTAGAACAGTTGATCTTAAATGTTCCTTTTTTATAACCCCCCATTGAGGTATCCCCTGTAAAAGTGAAAAGATTGTCCCTTTCGCATGATGTCCATGTACTATAAATATCTCTTTCGGGAACACCATCATTATTCCAATCATAGGCCACATCGCAGCTCAAGGCGGTTATTTTCCAGGAGCCTACAAATTGAGAATCAGCATAGCCTTGGGGGTCACTATTTTTTTCGATCTTCAAATGATCGTTACATGAAGAGATAAAAAAAACTGAAATAAATAAATATAGAATAATACGCCTCATAGCCGGATCAATGATTATAGCAAATCTAATACAATTAATGCTTTTAAGAAATAGAACAGGTAAATTAAGATTCGATGTTTATCGGATCAAAAAGTGATAGCTGCGCTATGTTTACTTTAAGTCTTTTAACGATCCTTATCGGTCTTAGCAGTGGATTGCTTTCGATATTAAAGAGTTCTGTTTCCTGATGACGAGAAGCAATTACAACTTTTACCCCACCTGCATGCTGTGCAAATAGTTTATTTACGATATCCGGGTGATTATTGTTTTGCGAAAGGTGGGAGAGGATCAATAATTGCAAACTCTCAGGTTTGTGTTTCAAAAAAAGTTCCAGCGCCTGGTCATTGGATAAATGACCTTTTTTGCTGCTGATGCGTCTTTTTAAATGGAAGGGATAAGAACCGTTTTCCAGCATTTGCTCACAGTAATTAGATTCAAGAAATACTGCATCGCAAAGTTTAAAATGCTGGATCACATGCTTGCAAGCATACCCAATATCCGTGATCACACCAACATGAACTTTATTGTTTGAAACTATAAAACTATGGGGGTCGTTTGCATCATGACTTTTAATAAAGGGAATAATTGATAGAGTCCCGATAGATATTGTTTGTGCATGTACAAAAGAAAATGTCAGGCTTTTTTCAATTTCAAGATCACAGTTTCTCAAAGTGTTTTGGGTGATATAAACAGGCAGTTTGTATTTTTTTGATAATACCCGGAGCCCTGCGATATGATCAGCATGTTCGTGGGAAATAAAAATTGCTTTTACCAAACTGATATCAAGTCCCAATCTTTTCATTCGTTTATCAGTTTCCCGGCACGATAGACCCGCATCGATCAATACTGCTTCGTTCTCGTTACCAATATAATAACAATTAGCATTACTACCGGCCGTGAAAATAAGAATTATGGCTATGCAGGTATCTAAAAGCATCATTTGGCCAAAGAAAAATATTTTTTTATTGACATTTTATTTAGCCAGCAGTAGTTGAGGGATTTTTCCCTATGAGAAAAGACACAGGTAAGCTTTTTGTCCCTGGAAAAATTTATAAGATCTTATTTTCTGAGTTGGTTTTTTCATTGGCAAATTTTGAATTTCGACGATCTGGATATTGTAATGTGTCCTTTAAGGTTTAGGCTGGGAAAGGGTTTTATGGGAATGGCAATGCAGCAGTTTATTAAAGTATTAGTACATTATTCTTGGCCAATGAAAACTCGTTTGGCTGAGTAAATTCAATTTTATAATTCATCATCAATGCACAAAATCTTGTTGCCATTTTATACTTCCATTGGGAAAAAGACAACTTTTA
>VBAS01000078.1 GCA_005882975.1 Bacteroidota bacterium
AAGTAACCCGCCTGGAACCACAGCGGTATGCGAAGGTAGTTTCCAATACTCCGACCCCCAGAGTCATTTTATTTTCGAATTAAAATCTCCTGTGAAAGGCTCGGTTAAGAAAGAAAGACTTGAAAAAAATGGAAAAGTAAGTCTATAAAAAAAATCCCTGCAACTATTTGAGTTGCAGGGAACGATTTGTAGCCCGTACGAGATTCGAACTCGTATCACCACCGTGAAAGGGTGGTGTCCTAGCCCTTAGACGAACGGGCCTTCTACGCTAAGACTTTGAAGCTTAATGCCTCTTTGTTTCAGGGGCGGCAAAGATAAGTTCCAACCGCTTGCTGACAAAAACTTTTTAAATATAAAAAGCCCCGACTAAGTCGGGGCAAGTTCAAAACCGTCCTTCATGGATATAAGTTATTGCTTTGCAAGCTCTGATTTTTTGAAAATGTTTGCTACTGCTTTTTGAATTTCCTTGTTTGTAAGATTTCGATTATTCACTTCGGCAGTTGTCCAACCTTGCCATACAGTTTTATCTGTTTTTGCATCAATCATAGTCACAGTAACTGTTCCTTCCCTTATCACTTTTTCATATGAATCATAACCCAAAAATTGAGACGGATAAAAGATCGTTGCATAACGTCTTGTGTATGGGTTATAAATTAACCTGCTATAGGGCTGGCTATAAACCGGCTCACTTTGTTGTTGACTGGACCTTTCAACAAGGACATCATAATCAAGTATCACATCGGGCTTATTTTTTGATTCTCTCCAACCGATCTTTTCAAATTCTTTTGATACTGCATTCCTGATCTTAGATTCTGTAAGATCACTTTGACTTTCCAACTTGCCGTTCTCACCATGAAGCCATGTAAATGTTTTATACTTACTAAAGTTTACGGTTTCGTCTTTCTCAATATGGGCGGAACTGGCACAGCCGGCAAGCAATCCAATGCTCAGAACCGCCACAATTGCTACTTTCAAATTTATTTTATTCATAGTCTGAGTGTTTTAAATGCTTAAACTATAAACGCAATTTTTGGCCCTTCGTTTATTAATGACTTGTGAAAAAAAGAAAAATGAAATGGTAAAAGATCAATGTTGCGGCAGAAGAATTCAGGTCAAGCCAATTTCATAATGAATTTCAGGGATTTCTACATCATCAAAACCCTTTCTTACTAAACGACTTTTGAAATCTTGTTGAACATTATACTCTCCATGCACGAGGAAAAGTTTTTTCGCTTGTTTGGGGTCCTGGCAGGCAAGCCATTGGCACAGATCTTCATAATCTCCATGAGCACTCATGCTGCGAATGGATGCCACTTCGGCATTTACTTCATGTTCTACGCCAAAAATTCCTACGAGTTTGGCGCCTGCCATCAATCTGCCACCCAATGAATGTGGTTCACAATAACCAGTGATCAAAATAGTGTTTCGACTATTTTCAATGTTGTTGCTGATATGATGTTTTACTCTTCCGGCATCTGCCATTCCGCTTGCAGAAATAATAACACAGGGTTCATTTCTGAAATTCAACAATTTTGATTGCTCAACTGTCTGGATATATTTCAATCCTTTAAAATTAAAGGGATCATTGTCGGTTTGGAGTACCTGTTGAATGCTTTTATTAAAATATCCCGGATACTTCTTAACGATTTCTGTTGCTTTAATACTCAAAGGACTGTCTACAAAATAATCTAATTCAGGTAACCTGTTTTCAACTTCCAATTGATTGAGTGCAAACAGAATTTCCTGGGTGCGGCCGACACTAAAAGCAGGCATAATGAGCTTACCTTTTTTAACAAGACAGGCTTTCTCGATCCATTGTAACAATTGATCAGGTGTTGTCCGATGTTCATCATGAAGGCTATTGCCATATGTAGATTCAAGTAAAATAAATTCAGCCTGGGGAAAATTTTCCGGTGATTTTAGTATAACATCACGGTAGCGGCCAACATCGCCGCTAAAACTAAGAGTTCTGTCATTCCCATCTTCCTTAATACGTACATGTACACAAGTACTTCCGATTATATGACCTGCATCTGTAAACATTGCTTGCACATCTTCCATAACATTAAACCACTGGTTATATTCTGCAGTTGCAAAATGATCTTGTGCTTTTTTTGCATCGTCAATGGTATACAATGGAGTAAGATAAGGCTGTCCTGCAGCCGCTCTCCTTTTATTTTCATACTTAATATCATCTTCCTGTATCTCTGCCGAATCTTCCAGCAAAACTCCAGTCAGTTCCTTTGTTGCCGGCGTGCAAAAGATAGTTCCCTTAAACCCTTCTTTTGTTAATTTGGGAATAAGACCGCTATGGTCAATATGTGCATGAGAAAGGATCATCGCATCAACTGTCATCGGGTCAAAACCAAAATAACGATTCAGCGCATTTGTTTCTTTTCCCATACCCTGGAACATACCACAATCAAGCAACAGCTTTTTTCCATTTCTTAAAGTAATTAAATGCTTACTGCCTGTTACACATCTTGCGGCTCCGTGAAATGCTATTTTCATTTTTCTTTTTTTGCTTTAAATGACCATGTAATAAAAAATTCAGCCACTAATTCTCCCGCTTTATTTTTGCCGACCGTTTTTGCTCTTATTGTTCTTCCATCACCTGATTCAACTGCTTCCTCAATGCATTTTTTGATTTGCGATCCATCTTCACAAACAAATGTAGTTTTATCAACTGCTTTTTTAAAATACTCTCCTTCTGTTTTTACAACGAGCATACTTACAGGTGGTTTTCTTTTATATAAATGTCCCAATGCAAGTGCACCTGTACTCATTTCTGCCGCCATACTTAAACAAGCAAAATAGGTGCTGCGAAAAGGATTTTGAGAAAACCATTTAAATGGAACAGACACTTCACATTTATTTTCATCAAGACTTTTTACTCTTACTCCGGAAAAATAGGCACTTGGCAATTTAGAAAGCAAGAACATCCTGAACTTTAAAGGACTGGTCATTTGTTCGGAAAATACTTGAAAGTTCGACTCCATTATTGCTCTTTATATTGTGAAGGATCTAAAGATCTTGTACTCCATTCAGTAAAAAAAGATTTGACTTTTTCCGGTTCATATGACTTTTTTCCATCTTCAAGATACCATGAATTTTGTGTATGCAGCAGCTTTCCTTCACCATCTAATATTAAAAAAACCGGGAATCCAAAACGCTGGGGGAAATTGTATTTCGTTAAAAGCTTTGCATTATAATTTTCTTTGCTGTAATTCAAATGATAAACAACATAGTTTGCATTCATCAATGAATCGAGCTGTGCATCTTTTGTAACAAACTCGTGAAATCTTGCACACCAGATACACCAGTTGCCGCCAATTTGTATAAGAACATGTTTACCGGACTTTTTCGCTTTGCTTACTGCGCTTGCTATTTCCGTTTCTGCTTTATCATCCGGTTTGTAAAGGCTGAATTTTTTCATGTCCTGCGAAACAGCAATAACAGAAAAAAATAAAAAAAGATTTACTATAAAAATTCTTTGGTAGTGTCTCATAGTTTTTGTTTCTGAACCTTTGAACCAGATCAAGATTTTTAAAAAAATATTGGTAAAATTACAGAATGATTTATCTTTTCATCCAGGAGTTTTAGAAACACCAACCCCCAAAACCACCAAACATGAAACGATTTAAAAAGATCTTGAAATGGACAGCCATTACAATTTTAAGTATTGTGATCATTTTTGTGATCGTCGTTTTTGCTTTACAAAACAAGAAATTCGATGCACCTTTTCCAAACCTGCATGCAACTAATGACAGCGCCACTATAGCAAGAGGAAAATACCTTGCGTTTGGACCGGCGCATTGTTCCGGCTGCCATACTCCTACGGAAGACCATGAAAAAATAAATATGGGCGAAGAACTTCCATTAAAAGGAGGACTCAATTTTGATCTGCCTATTGGAACATTATATTCAAAAAACATTACACCCGATGATGAAACTGGTATTGGTAAATTACCAGACTCAGTAATTGCACGTTCACTCAGGTATGGTGTTGCCCGTGATGGAAGAGCCTTGTTTGATTTTATGCCATTTCATAACCTAAGTGATGAAGACCTCGTTGCAGTTCTCTCATTTTTAAGATCGCAAGCTCCCGTGAAAAATAAAGTAACAGATAATGAATTAAACTTTATAGGAAAGGCCGTAAAAGCATTTTTAATTAAACCTGTAGGACCCGATGGTGAAGTAGTAAAAACAATAACACCTGATACTACGGCTGCCTATGGAAAATATCTTACTCACTATGTTACCAATTGTCGCGGTTGTCATACGAACCGTAGTCTTATGACAGGCGAATACACAGGACCTTTTTTTGCAGGAGGATTAAAATTTGAAGCGGCTGATGGTTCTTATTGTGTAACGCCAAATCTTACTCCGGATAAAGAAACAGGAAAGATTACTGGTTGGACTCAGCAACAATTTATAGACAGGTTCAGGTTGAAAAAAATCATTGCAGCGTCAGATATGCCATGGGACCAGTTTAGAAATATGAGTGACAATGATCTTAAAGCAATTTACCAGTATCTTATAAGCCTTGAGCCCATTAAAAATGCTACCGGGCCTACCTATGTAGCTGCTGCGAGTACAAAAAAATGATTTGACTGATATTTTAAAGGATCTCTATTTGGTTTATTAATAGATCTTCTAATTCATCTCTTTTACGAATGAGATATGCTTCACCATTTTTTACCATTACCTCGGCAGGTTTGAATCTTGAATTATAATGTGAAGACATTTCGAAACAATAAGCACCTGCATTTCTAAAAACAAGGTGATCGCCTTCATGTATTTCCGGCAGTTGGCGATCTTCCGCAAATGTGTCCGTTTCGCAAATATTTCCAACTACATTATAACTTCTTTTTTCACCAGCCGGATTTGAATTATTTTCTATTTCGTGATAAGCTCCGTAAAACATTGGACGGATCAAATGATTGAGGCCGCTATTAACGCCAGCAAAAATTTTGTTACCGGCATTCTTAATAACATTCACGGTCGTAATAAAATACCCAGCTTCACTTACAATAAATTTTCCCGGCTCAAACCAAACCTGGAAATGACGATTGTATTTTTTCTCATACTGGTCAAATTCTTCTTTTACTTTTTTACCGAGTAATGGAATATCTGTTCCCTCTTCACCTGGTTTGTAAGGAACCTTAAAGCCTCCGCCGAGATCAAGCACTTCGAGATCTGGGAAATGTTGTGCTACTTCAAATAATACTTCAATGCCTTTGGCAAATACTTCAACATCCTTTATTTCACTGCCTGTGTGAATATGCAACGTCCTTATATGTAAGTTGGTTTCTTTAACAACATCAAGCACTTCTTTGATGCTTTCAAGAGGCACACCAAACTTGCTGTCGGCATGTCCAGTAGAAATTTTCAAATTGCCACCTGCCATAATATTCGGACGTAAACGAACGCCGATAGGATAAGTATGTCCAAATTTTTTCCCGAATTTTTTAAGATTGGAAATGCTATCAATATTAATATGGACTCCAAGTTCTTTTGCTTCTGTTATTTCTTCAAATGCAATGTTGTTCGATGTATAAAGAATATTCTGTGGCTCAAAGCCAGCTTTCAATGCCAGCTTTACTTCATTAATGGAACTGCAATCAATATTACAGCCGATAGAAAGAATGTATTTGAGAATACTAATATTGGTTAATGCCTTTGCAGCATAAAAAAATTTTGTATCAACGCCATCAAAAGCTGTCAATAATTTATCATATTGCTCTTTTATTCTTTCAGCATGATAAACATAAACGGGAGTACCGAATTGCTTTGCAATTTTTTCTAAATGTTCAGGGGAAAGTTGTTGCGACATGTCGGCGAAGATAGGAACACGGATGACACGGATCTGATGGATATGGACGGATTTTTATTACTCAGATCAATAAATCCTTTTAACATTAAATGATAAATACTATCAGGTTTGGTATTCGATGCATAACTCCTCCTTGGGGGTTAGGGATATTAACTCTCCTCTCCTTCTTGCTCGTCTTTATTTTCTATTAATTCTCCAGTCTCAGTCACCGCAAGATTTGTCGGCTCTTCGGTTGGCGAAGCGGCCGGAGCTTCTTCTGTATTTGGCGATCCGGAAATAAAATCTGATTCATTGACGATAGTAGGTTCTACGATCTGTTCAGCCAGTACCTCTTTGATCTTTGGAAGATCTTCGGGAGTGTTGATCCCGAAATAATCCATGAAGTTTTTTGAAGTGGCATAGACCAATGGATGACCCGGCATAGTTTCATTTCGACCGCTGATAACGATTAATTCTTTCTCTAACAATTTTTGAATAGCATAATCAGCACTCACTCCTCTTATTGCTTCCACCTGTCCTTTCGTTACAGGTTGCTTATATGCAATAATCGAAAGTGTTTCCATGGCTGCGGCCGAAAGTTTTTTCAAAAACTTGTCGCCGTTTAATTGGGCAATAGTTTTATGATATTCCTTTTTTGTAAGGAACTGCCAGCCACCGCCGCTTTGTATCACTTCAAATGGATAAAATTCTGCTTTGTATTTTTCAACGATACCTTCTAATGATGTTTCCACCTGGTCAAGCGAAACCTTTTCATCCATAAAAGAAAAAGCATTGTTGGCAAGATCCACGATCTCCATTGTCGTTAATGGCTTGTCACTTGCAAATATGAGTGCTTCGATGTGAGGTATAAGATTATTAATTTCCATTATTAATTGTTGATTAGAGAACAAAACTTTGAACGGAGCGACGCAACGAAAGTACAATCAGGGAACTAAAGCTGGTAACACAATTATCAACATACTGTTAAGTGAACTTTCAAACAAACATTGAATGTTTAACCTAAGTCACCCCTTTAGGGGGACAGGGGGTTGGATTTGGTTTATCCCTGCAATGCCGCCGCACCGCTTACGATCTCTGTAAGTTCAGTAGTGATCGCCGCCTGTCTTGCACGGTTGTAAGAAATTTTCAATGAACGCAACATTTCCTGGGCGTTGTCACTTGCTTTATCCATTGCCGTCATGCGGGCACCATGTTCCGATGCATTGGAATCAAGAACTGCTTTATATAATTGTGTATTGAGAATTTTTGGCATCAGCTCAGCGATCAGTTCTTCTTGTGAAGGATCGTAAATAAAATCAGCTTTTGTAGCGCCGGCCTTTGCTTCTACTTTAGGAATCGGTAAAAATCTTTCCACCTCAAACTTCTGTGTAGCTGCATTTTTAAACTGGCTGTAAATAACTTCCACCACATCAAATTCACCGGTTTCAAAACTTTTCATAGCAGCTTGCGCAGCTTTCTGAACGCTTTCAAAATTTAAATGAAGAAAAATATCTTTATAAGTATCCGTTACAGTAAAACGGGTTTTCAAAAAATGCTCATATCCCTTTTTGCCGATGCTCCAGATGGTAACATTACCTTTTTTAAATTGATCAGGATATCTTTCGTTGATTGTTGCCTTTGCAAGTTTGATCAGGTTGGCATTGAATGCGCCACAAAGTCCGCGATCACTGGTGATAACGATCAACAATACTTTTTCCACTGGTCTTTCAGCTGCAAGAGTCATTCCGGCTCCACCACCTGCATTGCTCACAATATTGCTGAGCATCTCCTGCATTTTTTTAGCATAAGGACGCATTTGAATAATTGCATCCTGTGCACGGCGAAGTTTTGCGGCACTCACCATCTTCATTGCCTTTGTTATCTGCTGCGTACTTTGTACTGACTTAATGCGGTTACGAACTTCTTTTAATTGACCAGCCATGACTTAATTTCAGATTTAGGATTTGAGATTGCAGATTTATATACCCGGCTCCAGTAATTCTATTAAATTTTTGTTGCGTCGCACTCTTCAGGGTTCTGAATCCTGCTCATCTTTTTCAGGCCGCAAAAGTACGGGCTTAGGGGTAAAAAACCAGAAGATTTTTAAAAAGAAACTAACTACTATTTCACCGCATTTTTTAGTTCAAATTGCCTCTTCAGACCATAACGAAAATGAATATTACCGCCTTCTTGTGTACCATTTTTTATAGGCTTATCCACCTCTTTATAGAGTTGCAGATTGATCGGGCCATTTACTAATGCAGAAAGCCGGTATGATGCAATAACCAGGCGGCCATTTCGTACTGTGTCAGTGTCATTTATTATATCGGCGCTTTGAAAAGAAGTATCGGTTAATGTCACACTAAGTACATCCACCGGTTCAAGTCCTTTAAAAGTAAAAACAAGATCGC
>VBAS01000421.1 GCA_005882975.1 Bacteroidota bacterium
CAACCTCTCTCGCCACACGGGTTACCTCTGATGAAAATGAATTCAACTGGTCAACAAGATTATTGATCGTATTTTTTAATTCAAGGATCTCACCTTTTACGTCAACCGTAATTTTTCTTGATAGATCACCTCTTGCAACCGCTGTTGTTACTTCCGCAATATTTCTTACCTGGCCAGTAAGGTTGGAAGCCATTTGGTTTACCGAATCGGTTAAGTCTTTCCATGTACCCCCAATTCCTTTTACTTCTGCCTGACCACCAAGTTTTCCTTCAGTACCAACCTCTCTTGCTACACGGGTTACCTCTGATGAAAATGAGTTTAACTGGTCAACCAGGTTATTGATCGTATTTTTTAATTCGAGAATTTCTCCCTGCACATCCACTGTGATCTTTTTTCTTAAGTCTCCTTTTGCAACGGCTGTTGTTACTTCCGCAATATTTCTTACCTGTGCCGTAAGATTACCAGCCATCTGGTTTACAGAATCTGTAAGATCCTTCCACACACCTGCAACGCCTTTCACTTTTGCCTGACCACCAAGTTTTCCTTCGCTACCTACCTCACGGGCAACACGGGTTACCTCCATTGAAAACAAGTTCAGCTGTTTCACCATGTCATTTACCTCGGCAGCGATCTTTGCAAACTCACCTTGTAATACGTGGTCACCTATCTTCAAAGGCATTTCCTGGGAAAGATTTCCTTTTGCTACAGAACTAATAACGTGAGCTATTTCAATAGTAGGGTGAACAAGATCGGAGATCAAACTATTTATTGAATCAACCCCGGACGCCCATGAACCTTTTGCAAAACGAGGTAATTCAACACGGTGATTTAAATGTCCCTTAAGCCCTATAGTGTTTCGTGCTTTTGTTAACTCTTCAACCAACGCCTCATTCAACTGAATAATTCCATTAAGAGTATCACAGATTTTACCACTGATACCTAACTTATCTCCAGGCATGCGAACGCTAAAGTTTCCTTCTTTTACTTCTAACAAGAGTCTCAGTAATTCGTAACTATCGATCTCATCAATGGAGCCATTATTACCATTTTGATGAGCTTTACTACCATTGCTGCCATTACTCCCATTAGCTTTATTTGTAATAATAGGGGTTGGCACATCAAGCGTAAGGTTATCAGCCGAAGAGGCCGTACCCGCTTTGGGAGCTTTGGGATTTCTTTTCATACTATATTTTTAAAAACAACCAGGGAAATTGTAACCAATAATAATTTCTCTAATTTAGGTGGTCAATTAGGAAATTTCTACCTTAGAATGCGGAATCATTTCTTATCTAAAAATTTGTGCCACAAAAAGTAATTACAAGTCGGGACCTGCCTTCCAAATTCATACTGCTGGGTGAAGACGACCCAGATGATCAGGAAATGCTGAAAGACGTGTTTACCGCAATAGACACTGCTTTCGTTCTTTTTTTTGTAAATAATGGTAGTGAGGTCCTGTCCGCATTGGGGAAATTAAAGGATGACCAGATGCCATGTCTTATCATTTTGGATTATAATATGCCCGGGCTGAGTGGCGCCGATATTTTACGGGAACTGGGTACAAATGAACGCTATAAAAATATTCCCAAAGTTGTTTGGAGCACTTCTGGTTCTGAAAAATTCAGATCTGTTTGTCTTGAATTAGGTGCTGTTGATTATGTACTTAAACCTACCGACGTAGTTGAACTTGAGGAAATTGCCCGTTACATGTTGTCACTTTGTCTTGTTTAGTTTCTTGCTATTTTATTGAAAAGAAGTGTTTAAAATTTGTAAAGAGATAGGCTTTTCCCACACAATAATGTTTTTATTTGGTGAACTAAAACTGGATTTGGACTGGTGAGCACTTACCAGGTAAATCTCTAAATGGGGATTTTTTTCTACAATTTGGTCTACATATTTCCACCCTTGTCCATCGGGGAGGTTATTGTCCAAAAATAAAATGTCAGGTTTATTTTCATCGATCAGGAACAATCCCGTTTGCAGAGTATAAGCCAGAAAGACATCATAATTCTTTCTGCTGAAATATCCCTTCATAATTAAACAAAAGTCTACCTCATCATCAATTATAAGGATCTTTTTTTTCATTTAATGAAAATAGCAATACACTTTGGTTTGGGTTTGCAAATAAGGTCAGATCATTGCGAAACTGGTAAGTTTCGGTCATGATATCATCAAATACCAGCCCAATAAAAATAATGTAAATTTTCAACGTAATACTTGATCAATAGTTCATTAAATAAAAAAAATTATTTTTCCCTTTCCTGGTAAATATCCGAATTCCATCCTGCAGATATAGCTGCCGGGAATTATTTAAAAGATATAGGAATTGTTTTTGCTATGTTCAAGTCACAATTTTTCCCCATTTCTAAATTGCA
>VBAS01000422.1:0-422 GCA_005882975.1 Bacteroidota bacterium
ACTTTGCAAACCTCATTGACTGATCATTAGAATCTTGATCGAGTTGACTTCGATCAGCTTCAAGCATACTTTGTATCTGTTAGTACAAATGCGACGGATATTTTGCGTGCTTTACGATATCCATATATAAGTTCATATGACTTCGAAAACCATCGTACGAAAGAATTTCTTGAGCACTGGATAAGGACATCATCTGCTCCGATGCTTATTGGATTTATTCGATCAGTAACTGGTCAGCTAGGAATGACAAATGATTTACAAATTTCGGTATGAATTGTTCTCAGAATCATTTAACATGAGTTTAGGTGGCATTTAAACAGGCTCCACCATACGGTACTCGAAGTATTCCTTTCGATTATTACTCTCCCAAATTCAACACCTGTGGTCGCCAAATCGAGTTAGCGGGTTGGCCGGAAGATAAA
>VBAS01000422.1:574-3075 GCA_005882975.1 Bacteroidota bacterium
AGCCTGTTATATCTGATGTCTTCCCAGTCTTTGACAGAATGGATGTCTCTCTTTTGCATATCTTTTCTCTTGACTTGCCTTTCGACTTCATTCGATGACATGCATATGTAGAACCGCGGGAGAAAATGCTATGCGCCGATCATTTTGATGAAAAGCTACTGCAAGTTGATCATGAGATGTTGAAGTCAGAACTGTATCGTCGAAATTCAGGAAACAGATAAGTATAGTAATTGAAGACAAAATATCAGAAATTGATCGATCTGATTCATATCTTATCTCATTACCTTGTAACAGCCCATTATATAATTCTCAATTCACAGAAAAGAATGTGAGAATAGATAATGAATATACATGAAATAAAACGAAATGTGAATGATATCTTCATTTCGAAATTCAATAATTCATCGTTGGCACTGTTGCTCACCCACCTCCCTCACCGTTATTATGATTACTTTGGCGTTACTGTGAGAACGTGAGGTGAGAACGTGAGACAAGATTGGTACGACAGGAACGGAACAGAGTATAGTAGATATTGACAGAACTACTACAAGAAGTTCAAAGCTAGAGACAGATAGGCTAACTACGGGATTTAAATACATGAGGCTTGCTTGAGAACTTATCCGAGATCGCGTCCGAAGGAAGCGATCTATCGGAAGAAACAAATACATTCAATTGGACGAAGCATAGGCTTTCCTAAACGATCGATAAAAGAGAGAAGCGATAATTGGACGTAGACGCGGACTTGCTGCATCCGTATGCAGGGAGCGTAGAGATTCCTGAATAGGAAGTGGGAGGTGGATGTGGATCCGAATGTTGATCCAATGGAGGTTTGTGCGCGAGCGTGAGGGAGTCGTTCGTATGCAGGACGCGTAGAAGTTCCTGGATAGGAAATGGGAGGTGGATGTGGATCCGAATGTTGATCCGATGGAGATTGGTGCTTGAGGATGTAGAGTAATTCTTACAGTTACATAGCGGAGCTTTTGATAATTTTCAGTGTTCGTCCTCCGTGATTTCTTTTCATATTGCCTCCTGCACAAATGTTTATAGTAATATATTGGGTCTATGGCACCGGCTTTGCAGAAGAGATTCCTCCTTCGGCGAGAGTGCCGGGATATAGTCTATGATATTCTCATATAACAAATGCACGCAAATCACAATGATTTATACAATACAAATTTCAATACAAAGTGTAATACAACTTTGCGCAAATCTGACCACAAAATTCGTCGTGTTAAATTCATATTCAGAATAAACGCACATATAATCAGTTACATACAGTGTATGATACAGTGCTGCTACAATATACACTTACCGAATCACTATTTCATGATATTTTATAATTACAGTTACAAATTTTCAGGACTCAGCCTGTGATACTTACAACAGATCTATTGGTTCATGAGCCCATGATGAAAACAGAAATTGGTGTTTCTTTGTCGTTATAATCGATTTCATATTGTTGCAGTGTTCACATTGTGCCAAATCATCCACTGAGTCTTAAAATGTATTCCTTTTTGAATACAAAAATCGAGGTATTTTGAATACAATAAAGGGGGTGAATACAAAAATCTTCGCCAAGAACGTCTTCATGCTGCTGATGAATTATATGATATATCGCACCTCTTTTTATGACATTCGTAAAATGATTAATTTTCATTGATTTACGAAGTGAATGAAATTTCGAGCATCCGCTACGCTTCTTCCTAAAATAAGTAATGTATTACAAATTATATATGACAACTTAAGTGGCGATATCCGAGAGTGCCAGACCGCGTCTTTCCGCCCAAAAATCTGGCTTTCATGAATCTCAGCTGGCTCTGTCTTTGATGAGTCGCAGGAATTACTGTTAATTTGTAAAGAAGGAAGAAAAGTGGCAGAGTGATGTTAAATCGAGAGTGACGGAAAATGGACATAGAAGGCGTGTGAAATTATTCTTAAAAGTTGTAGATGATATGAGCGGAATTTAAATCAAGTATGAAAGATGGCATCCGCTCGGGGACATTTAACATTGATTTCATATTCATATGATTCCTTCAGGAATCGCATGCGTGCAAGTGAATGGGAAGTGAATATGGACAAACATGAAGAGGAGCATAAGTGAAAATAACGGACAGAGAATTGATGATTTGGAGGCACAGGAGGTCAATAGAAATACATTATAGCTGTACTCGGCGAAATATCGAAATCTTAGACCTGAACCAATAGCAAAAGAAGGAAATGGCCGAATGACGAGGCCCGCATTTAATATGCGCATAGGGGGCGCAGCCTTCGTTTCGTCGGCTTATGCGGAAATTTGCGATCGTTTACATTCTTCGAGTATTCATGCGCTTATTGTGAATACTGAGTTCATTTCGGAACATCATTTGAATCAATTTTTCACAGAGTGATTGAGATAAGGGAAATATTGTTTGAAGAGTCGATTGGGAGTGTGATTACGAAGAAATATGGTCAGAATGAAATCGCGATTTGCCCTTTATGTCATAAGATAAGGAGGCCAAAAA
>VBAS01000422.1:3133-3586 GCA_005882975.1 Bacteroidota bacterium
CATTCGCGGGTGTATTTTTCATTTGTGAAGTTGAATTGTAATCTGAGAAGGACTCAAAGCCATTCAGATGAACGTTTGCATATTCCCTATTCCATCAATCAGACTTTTACGGATACAAGACTGCTGAGATAGTGCAGGCTGACTGGCAGAGAAGATGATGACGACGCCAAACGTCAGAGCGATTCTTCTATATGAAGGAAGTATAGAGACATTTCTTGAATTAAGAATGCAACATATTTCGACCATGAGCATCACTGTTAACCTCTTTTATCGAAAGAAACAGAATAACTTAGGGAGCAATCCATTGATTCGAGGTTTATGCCCAAGATTGGATTCCATTGGGGAGAGGATGGCGGTCGAAGGGCTGTCATTTGCGCTATTGATAAGGACAGATGAAGAATCGGTCGCATCATTCGTCCGGTCCGATGTGATAATGAATTCATTGAATTTCGA
>VBAS01000250.1:0-18423 GCA_005882975.1 Bacteroidota bacterium
TTAGCGATTACCGCTTTCCCATTTTTTAATTTGGGAGTGCAAAGGTAAAGGCTCGTATGTTTCCTACCAAAATTTCTGCTATATTTTTTTATAGCTTTTGGTTTGAATTTCAATTTGTTTTTAAAGAACTTACTTCCCTTTTTTAAGGGGGGCGGCAAAGATAATGTTGCTATACTTCCCGGCCAATTTTTATTGCCGTTTTTGTCCACATTTCATTCAGCAATCATTCACATTTAAAGAGCTCGTTTTATCCAAACGGGCGGCAAAGATATGAGTGGAACTTTAGCCACCAAATGTTTTTTAGTTAATAGAAATCATAAACCAATAGACAGGCCTACTGTTATACGTTTCAGGGAAAAAAATTAATTGAAATAGTTGCGTGAAAAAGTTACCTGGATTAAAAATAAGCCATTTGGGGGAGCCGAAAAATCTGCCAGAGTACAATCCTGGGATTGAATAATGGTTCGAAAAGTATCCAGATTGGTTTTATTTCTACCTACTTTCAACATAGTAGCAACTAAAGCCCTGACCATACCTCTCAAAAAACGATTGGCCTTTACCTGATAGACAAAGCTTTCTCCTTCGATTGTCCAATGGCTCTCCTGTACGTCGCAAGTAAAAGACTTAACCTGTGTATTTCTTTTTGAAAAGGACGTAAAATTCGAATATTCTTTAATAATTGTGGCGGCCTTTTGCATTAATTCAAGATCCAAAGTATATGGATAATACCAGGCATTGTCTTCTAAAAAAGGATTTTTCTTTTGATATATGTAATACTTATACTCCCTTGCAATTGCATCAAAGCGACAATGTGCTTCATCTTTTACCTTATGCAAATTCCTGGCGGCTATATCTCCCGGCAAAATTGCGTTTAGATTATATAGAAGCTGGGATGATAATTCCTCTTTGGTATCAAAATGAAAATAATTTTGCAATGCATGCACTCCGGTATCTGTACGGGATGAGCCTGTTAACTGTATTTCTTCCTTAAGAAGTACCTTAAATGCCTTTTCAACTTCAGCCTGTATTGTGTTAGCGTTTTTTTGCGATTGAAAACCGCTATAATTTGTCCCCTTATATGCTACTTCGAGAAAATAACGCATTGGAATTTCTAATGAATCATTGCTTTAAACCGATTAATAAAATATTCATCTTTTAGTGCTGATTGAAGGGTAGAAAAGTTTTCAAGATCAGTTACATATTGATACGCTGCATCGAAAAATTTATATTTTGATTCATCAGTTAGAAATAAGGCGCTAAGATTTCTCACTTGTGTAGTAGAAAAACATTTTGTCTTAAAAGTTTTTTTTGCTTCTGCGATCATTGCATCATCATTATTTGCGGCAGCCATTCTTTTTCTAAGCTTAAAAAAATCGTCTTCAACCGCCACTGCTTTACAACTATTACTTTTAACTGCTGCCTTTTGTGTGACATCTTTCTCAACGGCAACGGAATCACCAGACGGAATATCAAGAAATTTTTTTTCTTGCTGATTAGATTGTGCTGGGGTTACCTTTTTTGTATCAGGTTGAATAAGCACCCTGATTGTATCTGTTACCTGGTCAGATAATATATCAAGAAAAACCAGGCCAATCCCTACAGTAGTTGAACTTTCAGATTTAAGTTTTACTACAGATCTTTTATATTCAGTCTCTGTGGTAATTTGTGTCTTTGCTTTTTCGATCGAGTCCTGTTTTCGTAAGTCTTCTTGTTTCATCAATTCTTCCTCTTTAGCTTTCGCAGCCGAAATCGAATCCTCTTTTATTTGTGCCATATTTTTTGATTCCTGAGCATCAATCTTTGGCTCATCTTTTATAACTACAGGAGCCACTATAATTCCTTTTTTAATATCACTTTGTGTGGAAGGAACACCATTTTTAATTTCACCCTGTGATGATGGTGCAATTTCTTTTACTTCTTCTTTTTTTTCCGGATTCGATGCCGTAGCATCAGCCTTTTTTTCTACTGGCTTTTCTATTACCGGCTTTTCTTTTATCGTTGAATCATCAGCAGCTTTTGCAAGTAAATTTGTAAATGCATTATCTTCTCTCTTTTCCGTTTTTATATTTTGTGCCGAATTAGCTGATTTGCTTTGGGGCATTATCGTAGTCATTGAAGTAAGATTAAAAAGCCCCCACCCTTTATCTCCAAAATTTTTGACTAAAAAACCCTGATCTTTCTTATTCACAGATATTGAATAAGGCTGATCTGCCACTTCGCTTCCTTGTATCCCGATATTTAATGAGTAAGTACTATCATGGAGGTTTGATAATATCAAATAACCGGCAGTTGTAGAATTATAGATCTTATCTCCCATGCGGGCATAAAAAGGTTGCTGGTTATCCGTTTGCAAATAAATAAAATATACTTTTTGTGCATGGAGTGAAGCTGATGCAAAAAATAAGAATACGAATAGCTTAAAGAATTTTTTCATCTGGAAATTATATGGGTAAAGTTGATCAAAGTTAATTAAATAACCCTTAAGACTTCTTTAAAGAATTAACTTGCCATTTATAAAAATGGCAGGTCGGGCTTGAGTGACAACTTCTATTTTTGATCCTTAAAAAACAATTATATGAAATTGGTGACTTCGTTTTTTGCAATTCTTTTGATCAGCCTTCAGTTAATAGCTCAGGAGACAGTATTAAAAGACACCTCCTGGAAAAAAGAATACCGTGAAACCGCAACTAAAATAAATGACCTTCTTCATACAAAACTTGAAGTCAAACCCGACTTTTCAAAATCCTATTTGTATGGAAAAGCATGGATCACGTTGAAACCACATTTTTATTCAACTGACTCGCTAAACCTCGATGCTAAAGGAATGGAATTTAAAAAAGTTGCTTTAGTAAAAGGCGCAAAACAAATTCCTTTAAAATATGAATATGATGATCAGAACATCAGGATCAAATTAGATAGGACTTATAAAGCAAATGAAAATTATACTATATATATTGACTACATAGCCAAGCCAGACGAATACCAGGAAAAATATGGAACTGACGATTTTCTTGGTATTAAAGGGATGTATTTTATAAATCCGAAAGGAGAAGAAAAAGACAAGCCAACTCAGATATGGACACAAGGAGAAACAGAATCAAACTCTGCATGGTTTCCAACAATTGACAAAACAAGTCAGAAAACAACCGAAGAACTTATTGTTACAGTTGATAATAAATATGTCACTCTTTCCAATGGAAAACTGATGAGTCAAAAGAAAAATGCCGATGGTACAAGAACAGATTACTGGAAAATGGATCTCCCACATTCTCCCTATCTTTTCTTTCTTGGCGTTGGTGATTATACCATAATTAAAGATAGTTGGCGAGGCAAAGAAGTTAATTATTATGTAGAACCCGCATATGGATCTGTTGCAAAAAAGATCTTTGGTAATACTCCTGAAATGATCGAATTTTTTTCAAGGATCACTGGCGTTCCTTTTCCCTGGGTGAAATATTCACAGATAACCGGCCGTGATTATGTTGCCGGCGCCATGGAAAACACAACTGCTACTCTTCACCAGGAAAGTGCACAGCAAGATGCAAGAGAATTGGTTGATGGTAATAATTGGGAAGGCACCATTGCACACGAATTATTTCATCAGTGGTTTGGTGATTATGTTACGGCTGAAAGTTGGAGCAATCTTACATTAAATGAGTCGTTTGCTGATTTTAGTGAGACTTTATGGGATGAATATAAATATGGTAAAGACGCCGGTGATGCTGAAAATTACCAGGGTATGCAGAGCTATTTACAAAGCGGAAGTGAATCAAAAGATCTTGTCCGTTTTTTCTATGCTGACAAAGAAGATATGTTTGACCAGGTGAGCTACCAAAAAGGCGGTCGCGTACTTAACATGCTAAGAAATTTTGTGGGGGATAGCGCCTTCTTTAAATCGCTTAATCTTTACCTTACAACAAATAAATTCAAAGCCGCAGAAGCACATCAGCTAAGACTTGCATTTGAAGAAGTAACTGGCCGCGACCTGAATTGGTTCTTTAGCCAATGGTATTTTGATAACGGGCATCCATCTGTAACTATCGATTATGTTTATGATGATGCCGCAGGAAAAGTAAAAGTCATAATCAAACAAATACAAAAAAGCGGGAAATTATTTACGCTGCCAATTGCCGTTGATATTTATAATGGCGCAAATAAAGTTCGTTACAATGTTTGGGCAAAAAATGAGGTAGATACTTTTACATTTAACTATAGCAAGCATCCTGACCTGGTAAATGTGGATGGAGACAAAATTTTATTATGGAATAAAAAAGATAACAAAACACTGGATAATTTCATTCATCAATATAAATATGCGGGCAAATATGTTGACAGGCTTGAAGCCATTCAATTTGCTGCAAAAACGCAAGATGATCCGAAAGCACTTGATTTATTAAAAACTGCATTGAAAGATAAATATCATGGGCTTCGCAACGCGGCTTTATTTAGCCTTGATCTTAAAAATGAAAAAGTGAAACAAGCCGTTGAACCCATCATTTTGGATCTTGCAAAAAATGATAAGAAATCAACAGCGAGAGCAAATGCTATAAGCCAGCTTGGCCAATATAAGAAAGCTGAGTATATTCCTTTATTTAAAGCCGCAACAACTGACTCTTCTTATTCCGTGTCTGGAAATGCATTAGATGCATTGCTTGAAGTGGATAAAGATGCAGCGATGACTATAGCAAAACAATTAGATACCAAACCAGCTAAAGGAACATTAAAAAGTTCTCTTCAAGGTGCAAAGGCTGCCTCAGGCGACGAAAGTCTCGAAGAAGAAATCATTGGTGAGTTTAATAAAATGCCGGTATCAAATCAAAAGTTTAATGCGCTTGGAACATTGGGAATTTATCTTGGCGCATTAAAAAATACAGAAAAAGTTAAAGCAGCTGTTGATGATATAATAAAATTCCGTGAAGCAATTCCTTCCCAATACAGAATTCAAACCGATCCTTACATTAATGAAACTTTGCAAAATATTGCAACAAAAAAAGAAGAAGCTTTAAAAACGGATACTGGTAATACTGCCTTAAAAGAATTGGTTGATTATATTAAATCCAAAATTCCGGCAGGTGAAAAGAAAGGATTTTAACTGAACCATTTCCGTCATCTGATCAATGCTTTTGTTTAAACAAGAATTAAAAGTTTAGATATTTTATTAAAAAGGAGATTGAATTTTTCAATCTCCTTTTTTAGTTATTAACGGCTACGCCATCTTTTTTCCGCTGCTTGTGCATGTCCCCGAGGATCACCATGCCATCCCCGGCCTTCGCCACTACGACTTCTGCCAGATGATGTTCTCATACGTCTTGTACTTCTTTCATCTTCATCATCGCGGGATGAACGACCTCTGCTTCTTCCGCCACTGCGATGTTGCCATCCCTCTTCTGCTGCTTCTGCATGTCCTTCAGGATCGCCAAACCATCCGCGGCCTTCACCATCACCGCTTCTATTTCTTCCCCGGCTATCATAATCCTCATCATCGTAATCATCATCCTCATCTCTTGATGAACGCCCCCGTCCACTATTACTGCTTCTTCTGCGGGCAGCTTCTGAATGTCCTTCCGGATCACCAAACCAACCGCCATGTCCACGGCTTCTTCCATCCTCTTCATCATAATCATCATCATCGTCTCTGGATGAACGACCTCTTCTTTCATAATCATCATCGTAATCTTCATCTCTCGATGATCGGCTTCTGCCACCGCGGCTTCTTCGTGCCGCTTCAGCATGACCTTCAGGATCACCGAACCATCCACCACGGTTTCTTCTTCCGCCACGATCATCATCATTTCTACGATTCATAAGACCTCCTTTTTTATTTGATTGAAAAATCTATAAGCAAATAATCGAACGGCTATAAAAATGCCAAAAAAACGAAACATATAACAATAATGTTTCGTAGAAATATTTCAACAATAAAAAACTAAATACAATGAATGAGGAAATAATTTCGAATAGAAAGTTTTCACATCAAGGTGATAAAAATCTAAAGTAAAGAGTAAGGAAAAATGAGAAGAATATTCGTGAATGAACTTATAATTTTGAACGAGATTAAAATCTTTTACCATTTTCCTCCTGCACCGCCACCACCAAAACTTCCTCCACCAAATCCTCCGAATCCTCCTCCTCCGCCGCCTGACCAACCGCCTCCACCGCTTCCTCCTCCAAACATTCCGCTTCCGGCTCCCCACCAAAAAGGTCCGCCTACACCACGATAACCACGACGTGAAGCATAGCCACCACCCTTACCTCCACCTCTTCCAACAATTCCTAAAATGATCCAAATAATAATTACAAGAAGAAAAATTTTACCGGGACTTAATCCTTTTCGTTTACCATAACCTTGTGGAGCTTTATATTCACCTGCGGCTGCTTTTATAATTGCATCAACAGTTTTATTTAAACCACTGTAATAATTACCTTCTTTAAATTCCGGAATTAATTCATTTTCTATGATCTGTTTTGCAGTAATATCAGGTATTGCTCCTTCAAGTCTATCCGGTTGCTATGTAGGCATCACGATTTCCATCTCCACCGCCAGTGGAAATAAGAACAACTACACCATTATTAAATTGCTGTCCACCTACACCCCACTTTCTTCCCAATGCTGTTGCAAATTCATTTGCATCATATCCTTTAAGATCTTCTACAATAACTATTGTAACCTGGCTTGATGTACTATCATTATATGCTACCAATTTCCCTTCCAGGTAAGAAGCTTGTTCGGTGGTAAGAAAATTTCTTCCTTTAGTAAAATCATTATAAAGTCGTGGCGGATTCGGTCTTTGTGGAATAGCATTATCAACCTGCGCTACTGCACCGATCGAAAAAAGAAGACAAGCTATGAAAAGAATTTTTTTCATTTATTTACCAAACACTATATCGTCAGGTAATTCATTTTTATCCGTATCATTATTGAATGGAAAATTTTTTGTCAGCGCCACACCAATATCTTTTACAACTTCCACAATACCGGCTGCATAATTTTCCCTGTTAAAATTGCTGATCATTTTATGCACTTCATTGTTCCAGTATTCATTTCCCACTTTGTCATGAATGCCTTCATCGCCAAAAACAGCGAGTTGGCGGTCTTTCATTGCGACATATAATAAAACAGCATTGCGATCGTCGGTCTTTTGCATTTCAAGCTGAAAAAAAAGTTCAGCAGCACGATCAATGGCATCCATATAACTGCATCTGCTCTCTACAAAAACACGGATCTCACCACTGGTCATATGTTCGGCATCGCGAATTGCTTCGATAATACGTTGCTGCTCTTCTGCGGTGAAGAAATCTTTCTTCTTTTTCCAGGGAAAAATGTTCAACTGATTTTATTTACTGGATTAAAATTTTACTTCAGGAGCTTTTTCAGAACCAGCCTCTGCTGCGAAACCCGGTCTTGCCTTGAAACCCATGATACCAGCAAAAATATTGGTAGGAAAGGAACGCACTTTGGTATTATAAGTATTGATCGCCGCATTAAAATCATTCCTTGCTACATTGATGCGATTCTCGGTTCCTTCAAGCTGAGCCTGCAGATTTGAAAAATTCCCCGTAGCTTTTAGATCAGGATAACGCTCAACTGCAATATTGATTGCCGCCCGGGTCGCATCCATAGCTTCTTTACTTGTTTTCTGGATCTCTTGCATCCTTTGTGTATTTAAACTATCAACTGGAACATTTACTGCTTGCTTCAACTGACCTGCACGGGCTAATGCCACTTGTGTATAGGTTTCTTTTTCAAATTCGGCAGCGCCTTTCACAGTAGCAACAAGATTTGGTATCAGATCACCTCTGCGCTGGTAACTGCTTTGCACATCATTCCATTTATTTTTTACAGTTTCATCTTGTTTTACCAATCCATTATATCCACTACAGCTCCACACGCCCAGAATAAGTACAATACCCAATATGATCAATACTGTAAGATTACGTGTCCCTTTCATGTTTTTAAAGTTTAGTTAGAGTTTAAAATTAAGTGTTTTAAAAATACTAAAGCCCCTGTTCAAATCAGGGGCCATATTATTTTTATGACAGAATTACTTATTGTTTGATGGCAGCAATACCCGGTAATTCTTTTCCTTCGAAATATTCAAGCATAGCACCACCACCTGTGCTCACATAACTTACTTTATCGGCGTAGCCAAATTGATTGACCGCTGCAACACTATCGCCGCCTCCGACAAGTGAAAAGGCTCCTGAATCTGTAGCTTCCGCAACAGCCTTTGCTATCGCCTTAGTGCCATGACGAAATTTCTCCATTTCAAAAACTCCCATAGGGCCATTCCATAATATGGTTTTGCTTCGCTTGATCACGTTGCAAAATTGATCACATGCATTTGGTCCAATATCCAATCCCATCCACCCATCAGGTATATTATTGCTTGGCGCATCTGATGTATCAGCTGTTGCTTCAAACTTATCTGCAATGATCGAGTCTGGTGGAAGATGAATACAAACACCTTTGGCACTTGCTTTTTTCAATATCTCATCAGCTGTGCCAAGACGGTCTTCTTCACAAAGTGAATTACCGATCTTTCCTCCCATTGCTTTCAAAAAAGTATAAGCCATTCCACCTCCAATAATAATATCGGTTGCCTTGTTCAAAAGATTTTCAAGTATCATGATCTTATCAGAAACTTTTGCTCCACCTATGATGGCAGTAAAAGGTTTTTCTGAATTATGTAACACCTTTTCAGCACTCTTTACTTCTCCTTCCATTAACAAACCGAACATTCTTTTTTCTGCAGGAAAAAATTTTGCGATCACAGCAGTAGAAGCATGTGCACGGTGAGCAGTACCAAATGCATCGTTTACATATACATCACCAAGCTTGCTTAGTTTTTCAGCAAATGTTTCATCTCCTTTTTCTTCTTCTTTGTAAAAACGAAGATTTTCTAATAATAAAACTTCACCAGGTTGCAGGTCGGCACACATCTTAGTTGCTTCCTCTCCAATACAATCATTGGCGAACAAAACTGTTTCACCATTCAGCAATCTTCTTAGATGCACGACAAGATGCTTCAAAGAATATTTTTCTGAAGGACCATCTTTCGGACGCCCAAAATGACTCATTAATATCACACTGCCTCCATCCTTAATTATTTTTTGAATAGTTGGTACCGCTGCACTCATTCTTGTATCATCAGTAATTTGATATTTATCATTTAGCGGAACATTGAAATCAACACGAACCAATGCTTTTTCTCCTTTAAAATTATGCTCAGAAAATTGTGACATAGTTACTATTTTGGAATATCAAAAATAGCTTAAACAAAAATGTCCCGCCTCAGGCGGGACATTAATATTTGAAAATATTTATTTTATCAATTTTGCAAAATAATGAAGCGTACGAACCAACTGGCTCACATAACTCATTTCATTATCATACCAACTCACTGTGCGTACAAGCTGAGTATCGCCGACATTCTGCACTTTTGTTTGCGTGGCATCAAACAATGAACCGAAACTAATACCAATAATATCACTGCTCACAATTTCATCCTCTGTATAACCAAAGCTTTCATTGCTTGCGGCCTTCATAGCAGCATTTATTTCTTCCACAGTTGTTTTCTTACCAAGCAATGCTGTCACTTCAGTCAGTGAACCAGTCAAAGTAGGTACACGTTGAGCTGAGCCATCTAATTTTCCTTTCAAATTTGGAAGAACAAGCCCAATTGCTTTTGCAGCGCCGGTGCTATTCGGAACAATATTTTGCGCAGCGGCTCTTGCACGGCGAAGATCACCTTTTGGATGTGGAGCATCCTGTGTATTCTGATCATTCGTATAAGCATGAACAGTTGTCATCAATCCATTTACGATGCCATATTTTTCGTCAAGTACTTGCGCCATTGGTGCCAGACAGTTCGTTGTGCAACTTGCACAGCTGATGATGGTCTCACTACCATCCAGAATACTATGATTCACATTAAATACAACCGTTTTCAGATCGCCGGTTGCCGGTGCACTGATCACCACTTTCTTTGCGCCAGCTTTCAAATGTGCTTCCGCTTTTGTTTTGTCAGCAAAGAATCCTGTGCATTCTAACACGACATCAACGTTATGATCCTTCCATGGTATCTGTGCCGGATCTTTTTGTGCATATATTTTTATATCATCACCATTTACAACGATTGAATTTTCTGTCGATTTTACATCCTGGTCAAATCGTCCCTGCGCACTATCATACTTTAAAAGATGGGCCAATACTTTAGGGCTGGTAAGATCATTGATCGCCACTACATCAATGCCATCCATTTTATAGATCTGGCGATAAACAAGCCTGCCAATTCGTCCAAAACCATTAATTGCAACTCTAACTGTGCTCATGATTAGTTCAGTTTTTAAATTTGAGGTGCGAAGGTAAGCAACCGTGAGGATTTACAAGGTCGTTTAGTTTACGAGGAAAGCAATTTTTATGTGCCTAGCTTTTGTGCTACTATTGAACCTCGTTGCGTCGCACTCGTGTACTGTAACAATTCTATTCCGCAATTGTTGGATTACTTCATTTTTAAAGATGAGATACAAATTCCAATGCCAGCCGTTAAACCCTTAGTAAAAAAAGAAGGCGCCTCTGGCAACCCTATTACCTTCCTACTTATTAACTCCTAAAGTAACAAGGTTAAAATACAAATTCTGTTTCTTGTTACTAAGGTTTGTGATAAAAATGAAAATCCTTCCTAACCGATCACCATTTGAAACCCCGGCATATCACATTTTATTCTCTACAAAATACATTTCGATCAATCCTTTATTTTTTGCCGGTTGTTTTCCACGGAAGCTGCAATTGAATTTATCTTTCACCAATTCGTAAGTGCTTTGAGAAATATTTATGCGATTAGCTTCGCTATTTTGCTCCATTCTTGCAGCAGTATTTACGGTATCACCCCAAATATCATAAGCAAATTTTTTACTGCCAACTACACCTGCTACCAACGGACCTGTATGTATCCCAATTCTTATGTCAAAGAACCCGTTTTCGCTTTTTGACTCACGCAGTTCTTTTATCATATCTATGATTTCGATCGCTGCCTTTATCACACTTACAGCATTATGGTCCTTTGTATCAGGTAAACCGCTTACACATAAGTAAGCGTCACCGATTGTTTTTATTTTTTCAAGATTATGTTTTGAAATGATCTCATCGAATCTTTTAAAACATGAATCAATAATGGATACTAGTTCTTCAGGAGAAAGCTTTTCGCTTTTTAATGTAAAGTTTTCGAAGTCTGTGAACATTACTGTGGCCAACTCATAACTACGCGGAGTGGTCCGTCCTGTTTGCTTTAATTCCTGAGCAACCACTTCAGGCAAAATATTTAATAAGAGATCATCTGACTTTTTCTTTTCTATATAAAGTTCATTTGTCCGTTCTTCCACTTTATTTTCAAGTTCACTATAGAACAATGCATTTTCTATGGAGATCGCCATTTGAGTTGCCAGTACTTCCAGCAATGCAACACGATTTTCGGTAAATGCTCCATACGTAAGATCATTTGATAAATAAATAACCGCCTGGACTCTTCCCATATTCATCAAGGGGATGCATAAAATTGATTTGCATGCACGGCGCTGAATAAATTCGTCATTACCGAATAACTGGCTCTTCTCTGCATCATCAAGTATTACTTTCTCCTTTGTTAAATACACATAATTCAATATTGATTCTGCCAGTAATTCTGACTTATAAACTGGTACTGATTGTAATACTTTTATTGTTTCTTCATTTGCTTTTATTTCCGCCTCGATACTTCGTTCTCCTTTTTTATCCATTACAAGATAACCGGTTTGAGCCCCGGCACTTTCTGAAATTATCTGCATCATTTTCTTTAGCAATCTTGACAAAACTATTTCACCTGAAATTGCGGCAGATGCCTTCAATACCGTATCCATATCAAGATTACCCGTTCTTTCCTGGTCTTGTGCCGTCTCGTTATGCCATGTAATTTGTTTGCCGGAATGAAGATGTGTGTAGCGTTTCTCCATTTGCTTCACTTTGGCATCTGCTCCCCAGCGCTTATATGACCGGTAGGCGTTTTGCAAATAAAAATCTGCAAGCAGGTCCTGCTTTGTATTTAAAAAGAATTGTCCTGCTCTTTCCCAGCAAAATGCAAGATCGTTCAGCATGCCATTTTCAGTGGCCTTCTTTAATGCTTTGTCGTAAAATATTTTCGCCGCTTCCATTTCACCTTTCAGATAATGATATTCCGCCTCCAACAGTAAAACTTTGTGAGTGTTATATTGCGGAGCTAGTTTTTCAAATCTCTTTAACTGTTTTATATCTTGCCTTACTTGTTTAAGAATTGGCCTTTTTACTGCAGTATTGATCGATGAATCCGCGATAGCTAGTGAACGTAAAAAATAAAACAGGGGGCTGAGAGAACTACCGGTCACAGTTTCCTGGAATTGTTCCGCATGCGCAATATATTTTTTTGCATGTTCTGAGTTATTGAACAATAATGCGAGATACAATTTTAGTATATAAAGATTTTGAAAATATACTTCGTTCTCCTTTGTCACCTCAGTGATATCTATGACCGATTCATCATAAATATTTCCTTTTAGGAGATCTGGCTCATCGGTTGGGAAAAGAATATTGTCAATGGCCTGCCTGAAGAGGCGTAATCTTTTTAGCGTAAGATCTTGTTTGAATTTTTCTATTTGCTGATCAAGTACCGCAGCTTTCTTGCTAAGTGTTTGTAATGATGAACCTGAAATAAATAAGTGATAAATAATATTGTGTGCCGCATAAGATGCATATTCATTATCACCATATTCAATGGAGAGTTTAAAAGCTTTTTCAAGGTCATTAGTTATTTCTGGTAGCGGCTTTTTCCAGTGGTCAAGAAATAAATTGCTGGTAGCAATGATAGATCCCATCACCTCTTCAGCATTTATTTTTTTTGCAAGATGAACTGCAATTTCACCCATTCTGCTTCCTTTATCAATTTGTTTAACATGTGCACTCAATATATATCCGTAGGCAGCAAAACTGAATGGTGATTTTACAGACAAGCCATGCTTTACAGTCATCTTTACCATTTTAAACACCAACAACGGCACAAGATTAGGGACAGCAAAATAAGAAGCAGATGATATTTCAGACATGATCCGCATCGCTGCTTTCTTCTGTTCATCCCCCATTTCAGGAAGCCTGTTAAAATAATCCGCAGTTTTGTTACGAAGCAGCCATCTTGTTTGTAACATATCTTTTAAAACAGAAAGCCGGCCCGGATTCATTGGCAATTTGATCCCAAGCTTGTTCAGCACCTCTATTCCAAGCTTTATCGCTTCTATCAGCTTGTTTTGGGCAATTAGCTTTTTTATCTCGATCTCATATCCTTTTACCGAGTCAATTAACGTCCGGCTGTGCTGCATCATTGATTGCACATGTTTGTCCACCTTTTCATACTCACCGGATAAATAAGCCGCTTCAGCAGCATTGGTAGTTAATTCTGACAGCAGTTCGTATTGATTTGCCCACTCATCATTATCAAATTCAATGATCCCTTTTTCAAAATATTGCAATGCTTGCGGATAAGCTGTAGAAGCCATCGCTTTTTTTCCTGCCTGTAAATTAAGATCACCCAGGTAAGCCCTTTCTTTTTTATCAGTTAGTAATGCGCCGCCGAGATTCCATTGATTTACTATTTCAAAAATTCTTTCCTGCTGCTCATTCACTCCATAATGCGATACTAATCTTCTTCCATTCAATAGATGAATAGTGTTTTTTTCTTTTTCGGGTATAAGTGAATAAATGGCTTGTTGCACACGGTCATGCGCAAATTTATATTCATCACCTGAGGGTATCAATAAGCCATCTGACACAGCAACATTTAACTGGCCTTGTATTCTCTTTTCATCTGACTGTTTTACAATAGCCAATGTTTTTTTATCAAACCGGTTACCAATTGCAGAAGCAGTCTCGAGCAAGCTTAATGTTTCTGGTGGTAACTTTTGAACATAGTCGGTCATCAGATCCACTACATTTCCCGACACATTCATTTGCATGATCAGGTCAGCATTCCATTGCCAATGCTGTTTTTCAAAATCAAACCAGAGGAATCGCTCATCATAAATCGATTTCAAAAATTGCCAGGCATAAAAAGCATTTCCCTTTGTCTTATTATAAATGATGTCGGGCAAAAAAGAAGTATGCTTTATGGAAGAATGAAGGGCACCTTCCACAAGACTACTTACATCTTCAAATGAAAGATCATCTAATTCCATTTCTTCAAAAGCAACGTTCTCTTCACGTAACTCATTTATCTTTTTTATCAGCGGATGATTTTCATTCACTTCATTTTTTCGATAAGCGCCGATCAGCATTACGTATTCTATATCCCTGTTTTCTGCAATGATCTTAACAAGGCTTAAAGAAGAAGCATCAGCCCATTGCAGATCATCCACAAAAATCACCAACGGATGCTCTTTATCAGCAATTGTTTTAATAAATCTTGTAAACTCATAATTGAACCTATTCTGCGCTTCAACTGAACCTGTTCTGCGCTTCAATTCCTTTTAATATTGGTATATCAGGTAATTTGCCGGTCAGTTCTTCAATTCCGGGAATGAATTGGCTCAGAATTTTTACTGAGCCACCCATTGTGTCCATTATTCTTTTTCTCCAACGCAGCCTGTAAGCATCTTCACCAGTCAAGATCATTTGAATAAGTTCGTTGAACGCCTGCACAAAAGTTGAGTATGGAGTATCTGAACTTATCTGGTCAAATTTTCCTTTTATAAAATATCCCTTTTTTTGCGAAACAGGTTTCAGCAATGATTCGATCAAGGCAGATTTGCCGCTTCCTGAATAACCCGATAATAACAAGGTTGATTTTCTACCGTTAACACAACTATTGAACAAACCATTGAGATAGTTTAATTCTTTTTCTCTGCCGTAAAGTTTTCCTTGTATATACAGTTTACCTGAAAAATCTTTTGCTGCGAGCCGGAATTCGTTAATTCTTTTTTGCGATTCATATTGAAACAAACATTTTTCAAGATCATCTCTTACTCCGAATGCGGATTGGTAACGATCTTCTGCGTTTTTCGAAAGCAACATCATAATAATATTGGAAACTGCCTGCGGCAACTCTTTATTTATCAGGCGGGGTTCTTCTGCAGTTTTAGCAACATGCGAATAGATCAACTCCAATGCTTCGTCGCTTTCAAAAGGCATCAATCCCGTGAATAATTGATAAAGTATAACACCAAATGAGTAAAGATCGGCCCGGTTATCAATTCGACGATTGATACGGCCTGTTTGTTCAGGTGCAATGTATCTCAGGTAATCAATCTCTTTTTCTTTTGAAAACTGGAGAGAAGTGCCGAATACATTGCCAACTGTTGCATGTCCGAAATCGATCAGCCGCGGAATGCCTGTTTCCTTTTCAATGATAATATTTGATGGATGTAACTGGCCATGAAAAATATTTTCTTTTTGCAGCTCATACAAAGCAGTTGCAATAGATAAAGCAAGTTTTAATTGCTTTCCAAAATCAAGGTGTTCATCTGCGAGGAACTGAGAAAGATCCTTACCTGGTATATATTCTAATATTAAGGCAGCATGTTCATCTTGTTTTTCTTTGCGTAATGCCTTTCTTATACTGCTGCTATTGGTTTTAGAACAGATCTCAAACTCATTTTCCAATTGAGCAATCAATTCGGGAGATGGAAATTCCTCGTTGATTATTTTTATACAAGCCTTGTGTCCGTTATCGTTTGATGTTGACCGGATGATAAGTGAATCAGAACCGTAATGAACTACATTAGCATGATCAATATTCCTGATCATTGATTGGATGTTTGCCCGATGAGTACTTTCGGAAGTGAATAATAATTGTAAGTTTATGATTTTTTACGCATATATAAATTTAAATCACTCCTTATATTCCATATTTATTTTATCTTACCAACGTAATTTTCACCGAAATTAATCCGTTACAAACAGGACTTATGGAGACACTCCGAACCACCAAATGCGGACGATATGATAAAACAACATCCCCTGATCATTCTTTCTCCAATAAAAAAAGATAAGGCGGAAGAACTGGATAAAAGATTAAGTGTAATCAGGGAGAATTTACAACGCAGCACCGAAACGGAATTTAAAAAGGTTCCCACACTTCATTATGGAAGATTCGTGATCCTTAACAGAGATTCATTTCGTGATGAGCCGACAGTTCCTGTTGGTACCCGGTTGATCTTCTCTACAAATTTTGATGGTGATAAAGACACTCATCTTACTGAGCTCGTAACTAATATCACACCCTATATAGATAATATCTATGAATGCTGTGAAGGATATCCCGAGCCTGGTGCAAGAACAACTGAAAGCAGAAAAAAATACCTGGAAAAATACTCAATAAAAACTTCTGCTTTTTATAATGGTGCTCCCGCCCGTTCAGTACAACAGATACACCAGGAAGCAGCATTGCGTGACTATATATGGAATTATATCAAAGACAATAAGTGGGATGAAAAAGCAAGTGCTGTTGACATTCACAAGTCCATACGCAAAGAAGTTGATTTAAGATCTGAATTTGAATGGTCAAAAGAGAAGGCAGCAGTGCAGGGAATAAAATGGTTCAATCTTATTTCATATGGTCTTTTACTTATTGCAGCTATCCCATTGATCATTGTTGGAGCTTTATACTTGTTCTTCTTTCATGAACTGTGGAATAAAAAACAAACATTAACACTTAGCCAGCTTGATGACAAAAAAGTAAATAAGTTAAAAGAAGTGGAAGATCTGTTTCCGCAGAATCAGTTTACACAGGTTGCCGTCTTAAAACCGAATTTTATAAGGAGACTTAATTTCCAAATATGGATGTTACGTACAAGAGTGCTGGCTAATAACGTTTTTGTGTATGGAAAGCTATTGAATATTCCGACGATCCATTTTGCCCGCTGGGTATTGATAGATAAGAACAGGCATGTTTTATTCTTCAGCAATTTTGATGGCAACTGGCAACAATACCTTGGCGATTTTATCGATCAGTCCGGATGGGGTTTGACTGGCATATTCAGTAACACAGTAAATTTTCCAAAAACAAAATTCATGATCACTGGCGGCGCTTATGATGAAGAACATTTTTTAGCCTGGAGCCGCAGTACACAAGTGCCAACGCAGGTTTGGTATTGTCCTTATCCTCATTTATCAATTAAAAATATAAACAACAATACAAAGATCCGGAATGAGCTGTGGGCGGATCTTAATGAAGAGCAGGCAAAAATATTTTTAAAAAGATTTTAAATTTATACAATGGCATCATTAGAACTTTCAGATATACAATCCTGTCTTTTTCAAGAGTACAAAGAAATGGGTTGCTCCAGGTATTACCTGGTGCAGGTAAAAGATGCAACGTTGACAAAAAAATTTCTTGCATCTGTTGCTGACAGCGTCACACATGCAAATGCAACTAATAATGAAACCAGCCTTAATATTGGATTCACTAGCCAAATGAAGAAAACATGCATTCTTTTTCCCGTGAGTTCAGAGAAGGAATGGTAACACCACATCGTCAACGTTTACTGGGAGATTTTGATAGCAGCGATCCTTCTAAATGGCAATGGGGCGGTCCAAATAATGAACGGGTTGATCTGATACTTATGGTCTTTGGCAAAAATGAAGTTATTGCTGAAAATTATTTTCAGAGTTTGAAACAGCAATTTGAATCCGGGCTTTCAGTTGTACATATATTAAATGGAAAACCATTACCCAACGACAGGGAACATTTTGGTTTTCGGGATGGGATCTCGCAACCAGTGATTAAAGGAAGCAAAGTAACTGCTGCCGGAAATAATGATGATATAGAACCTGGAGAATTTGTAATGGGTTATAAAAATGAATATGATATTTATCCTGATGCCCCCTTACTTAAAGTGCCGCAAGGAAAACCGGAATTACTTGCAGACAATCCTGATGGATATGAAAATGAGACTATTGGCAAACCATTTAAAGACCTTGGAAGAAACGGAACTTATTTTGTTTTACGTCAACTGAAACAAGATGTTGATGGCTATTGGAAGTTTTTAAAAAAACAAACTGTAGATGAAAAAGGAAATATAGATAATAAAGAAACTACAAAGATCGCTGCCAAATTAATGGGTCGCTGGCCAAGTGGGGCGCCTCTCATAAAACACCCTGATGCAGATCCTGGTATTGAAAGTGATGATAATAGTTTTAGCTATATTAAAGAAGACAAGGATGGAGAAAAATGTCCTTTTGGTTCACACATTCGCCGAATGAATCCAAGAGATCACTTTGAAGAATCAACTCCCGGTGTTTCTTTAAAATTAACAAGACGTCACCGAATAATGCGCCGTGTCCGTTCTTACGGTGAAGATTTTATTGGCTCAGCTGAAAATCATAAACCCGATGGGGAAGTTGGTTTATTGTTCGGATGTTTTAATGCG
>VBAS01000250.1:18492-33749 GCA_005882975.1 Bacteroidota bacterium
TAATTGGTGTACGTGAATGTCCGGCAACAGGAGTGAAACAAAACTTTACCATCCCGCAAAAAACGGTAAACAAAGTAATCCCGGATCTGCAAAGCTTTGTTACGGTTAAAGGTGGCGCCTATTTCTTTTTTCCTTCTGTGACAGTAATAAAATTTTTAGGAACGATCTAAGAATGAAATGCTGCGGCAATTGTCAGTGTATCTAAATACACTTTCACATGATCGATCTTGCCTTCTCTTAAAGTAAATGCCTGCACCCACGTTGATGTATAAGACTTACCTGTTGAAATTACTTCTGCAGTATCTGAACCTAACACCACCACCATATTTTCATTGGTGAAAAATTTTTCAGGTGTAAACGCTTTTAATTTTATGCTTTCACTGATGATCGTAAACATTTTTATCAGTCCTTCTGTGCCTTGAAATGTTCCCGCAAAAGGGATATCCGCATTTCCTGGTCTAACAAACTCTATGTCTTTATGAAAATGTGATAAAAGTCCCGGTATATTTCTTTCTCCAAATAAACGATAAACTTCTTTTACGATCTCCAAATGACTCATGCTATTTTAAATTGGTATCATTAAAAAAATCCGGACCGGCATTGGGCTCACTATCTGTTACGTCGTTATGTTTCAGTCGGAATTCATACATTTCTTCATAGATCATTCTTCGTAGCCTGTTAAATGATCCGAGTGGCTGATGCTCCTGCAAACAGTGCCATGGATTAAATGTAAGATTATCGCCGAATTCATTTCTTTCAGGAGTATCGAAAATTTGTGTGGGAATTCTGATTGTTGCCAATTTAATAAATTCAGAATCCCAGATCACCGTAGGATCTTCGATCGGCATTTTTTCTGCATCAGTTTGAAATTGGATACAGAAATCAAATTCCAATTGATCTTCTTTTAAAGTTGCAGCAAGATTACTTCTTAAAAGATGCTCACTTGTCTTGTCCGGCGTTAAAAGCTTGTCGTTAGACCTGGGAAAAACGGCATATTTAACCGCTCTTGATTCATCACCAAAACGAAATGGTACCGTGCTGAAATAGGGTATTTCAGCCGGGTTCATAATATTTATTTTCGCCTTATCCCCTGCTTTTTTTACCGACCAATTATCAATAACAATTTTTATTTTTTTGAATACATTATTAAGTTTCCACGGAGTTGTTACGACAAAAAGTACTTCCATAAATTTTTTTACATCAGAAGCGGCAAAATTTTTTGTATTCATTAAAATAAAATCATGGCAAGTAATATCAGGATCAGTGGGGTCAAGTTTCTTACCCGGTACATTCATGATCTTTATAGCAAACCCTCTGAAATCCTTTTTATAGTCTGGAACCGAATGGGTTTGTCCATTTGAAAAACGGATCCATGCATAATAAGATCTCGATTCTTTAAACAAGCCAACCCGCAATTCTCCGGGAAGGTTTGGCTCAATTATAAATTCAGCTTTTACACAGCCATTCATTTTTGGATGTATCTGGCGCAGTTGTTTCTTCTTTTTCGGGCCGTTAGAATAGGTTCGCAGCATTTGTTCCTGCAGCAACTTCAAATATTCATCCACCAGTTCTCTTTCATCGTATTTCGGATATTCTTTGCCAATGACTTTTGGCCCCGCCGTTGAAAGACTTGTGCTCATAATTTATTTTTTTCCGCTTGAGATAGTAACCGAAATTGGTCTGTATCCTTAACCTGAATTGAATAAAAAGATAGCGACATTCTATATTATAGCAAAATATGTTTATTGAAAAAATTTCACGTCCTGCTAATGATGGTTGATCGCTGATCTTACAATTACAAAGTTCCTATGAAAAATTATTAAAAATGTTTACTTTCATTGTAGCGATGTGATACACCAGCATTTTCCTACCTTACAAGAACTAACAAGCCTTTTATACAATAGAAGTCGTTTATGAACAAACTATTCTCGGACCAATTCGATTGGGATGAGTTGCTAGATTTTATAGCTGAAAAAAAACTCACTCCTGTACTGGGAAAGGAAATTTACACTTTTAAAGATGCAGATAAACTAGCACCACTGGATAATTATTTATCACAAAAAATACTTGAACTGCATAAAATTTCTGACTTCAATGCAAGCAGCTTGTCAGCAGCGGTTAATTACCTTGAAATAGAAAAGAAAATAAAACCAATGGATATCATTCGCAAACTGAAGTCCATTGTAAAAGATATAAATTTTGAATTGCCTGTTTTACAACAGCTTTTAAGTATTACCGATCTTAACTATTTTATCAACACTGCTGTTTATGATTCTGTATTAGAAAATAAAATTTCTGAAATGCGGAACCAAAAAGCTAATTCGATCAACTTCTCAATCAATGAACCATTTACTGACTACCCGATCGATAAATTAAGCGAGCCATTTATTTTTAATGTATTTGGTTCGCTATTAAATACCGTCGATCCTGCGCTTAGTGAAGAAGATATGCTTGAATACACCGGTTTTTTTAAAGAAAAAATGAGCGGGGCTACAAATATTGTAAGTGCTTTAAAAAATAAAAGTCTTCTTTTTCTTGGTTGTTCGTTTCCTGATTGGATGGTTCGCTTTGCTCTAAGATTGCTTTCCAATGAACCGCTTCACGAATGGGGAGCTAAAAGAAAGATCATTATTATCAATGATCCGTCTGAGCTTAGGGCTGAGCAAAATGAATTCCTTAAAAACTATGATGTGGTTACATATGAGGGTGATACCGCCCAATTTGTAAATGAACTCCACAATCAATGGAAAAAAAGAAATCCAAATGCTGGGAAAAAGAAGTCAATATTCCTTAGTTATACAAGAGCAGATATTGCTGCAGTAGAAAGTATGAAAAAAGCAATTGAACAACTTGGCAATGTAATATGCTGGTATGATAACAGGGAATTAAAACCAGCTGATAATTGGTTAGAAGAAATTGTAGTGAATATCCGCAAGGCAGATCTTTTTATGCCTCTTATTTCTGCGAACAGTCTTGCACACGAAGATGGATTTGTACAAAAAGAATGGGTACAGGGAACTAATGAATGGATATTCAGGAATGCTGATAAGAAAGCCGGTAAATATTTAGTGCCGGTGGTAATTGATGACAGTAAATTGTATAATGATAAGATCTCAAAATACTTTGATTCAAATATTAATATTGCAACCGTGCCACAAGGAAATCCGGGTGCCGAATTTTTAGAAGATATAAAGAAAATACTCAACCTAGCATAGTAACCAACATGCCGTCAACTTATACCATAGGGCAGGCTAATGAAAGTTCCTTTTTAGGATTGCAATCATATACAGAAGCACAATCAAATCTTTTTTTTGGAAGAAACACAGAAATAGACACACTCACAACATTGGTTGGGTTAAATACGCTGACAATTATTTTTGGAAGATCAGGCACGGGTAAAACCTCCTTATTAAATGCAGGAGTATTTCCCAGGCTTAGAAAAAGCTATTGTCTTCCCTTCAGAATAAGATTAGAGTTCAATGACAACAGTCCTGATCTTGTAACACAAATCAAAAAAGTATTAAAAGAAGAAATAGATAAATACGGTTTTAAAGTTGGGTCGTATCCAACTTCAGAAACTTTATGGGAATATTTTCATAAAGAACCTTTGTGGAAAACAGTTACGCCTATAATTGTCTTTGATCAATTCGAAGAAATTTTTACGCTTGCAAAAGCAAATCCACGTTTTGCATCCGTTGAACTACCACTCTTTTGGGAAGAACTTTCAAATGTTATTGAAAATAATATACCTGAAAAACTTAAGGAAGAGTTCCTTCATCAAAAGGAAAAAGTTGAATTCAATTACAAAAAACAAAAAGCAAAAGTCGTTTTTTCTTTTCGCGAAGAATATTTGCCTGAATTTGAAACCATTGCTTCCAGAATTCCTTCTTTAAAATATTCAAGATTCCGTTTGCTTCCGATGAATGGCAACCAGGCCTATGAAGTAATTACAAAAACCTGGAAAGAAGACATTAATTCATCTGAGGCAAAACAAATTGTCTCCTATTTTACCAATGAACCCGGGCTAGACGATTATTTTCTTATGACGGTAGAGCCATCATTGCTCAGCCAGGTATGTGCGTATATAGATAAGGAAAGGATTGAGAACGGTGGCGGAAAAATTTCAGCAGAACTGTTGAAAAAATATCCGAAAGACAGGATTCTGCGAACCATATATGAAGAAGCGGTTATAGCAGCGAATGAGAAACTTGTCACCGAGCAGAATTATGAAAAAAAGAGATCAGTTAATCCCGTAAAAAAATTCCTTGAAGAAAAACTTATTACATCCGAGGGTTATCGCACCAGGTATAATCTTGGAGGTGACGATGAAATATTCCGGCCCGCCATCAATGTATTGACCAGCCGCTATTTTTTAAGAGAAGATGACAATGCAATTGAACTGACACACGATGTTGTTGCACCTATCATAAAAACTGACAGGGAGAAAAGAAGAAAGGATATTGCATTTGCAAAATTGAGAAAACGGGTAGCAGCTATTGCCGGGTTATTGATTTTACTTGGCCTGGGAGCTTTAGCATTTTTCACAAATGAAACAAACCATGCCTACAACAAATTGAACGATCTTAAACAAGAAATAAAAGATTCTACAACATCTCTTTCAAATCTTACCACATCAATTAAGAAATTGAGAGAGCCAAAATCGTCAAAACAAGGTCCTGGCAATCCAGTTCCCTCTACCGATCCAAATGAGGAAGTACAATTCTGGAAAGACAGTGTGAGAATGCTAGGCATACTAAACACAAGACTTAATGATTCGGTTGGCCTATTTAAAAATAATATAAGAGACCTGAATGTAAGAATTGGGAATATCAGTCGTATTCAAACAGAAAACGCCGCAGAATTACAAACAGCAAATGACCAGCTTGTAATATTAAGAAGGCAGGCAAGAGCTGATAGCGGGCAAATTACATCTTTGAATAAAACAATTGCTGATTTAAATAATGCACTTGGTTTATCAAATGAAAAGATCAGGCGTTTGAGAGACTCTGTCACGTATTATATGAACATGAACAAAAAACTTAATGAAACAATTCAAGATCTAATTAATAAGAACCCGGGGAATGCTTTTCCGGGTAATTTAAGAATACAGGTGTATGATCAGTCAGGTAAAACAAAAATACCAATAACAAAAGACACCTTTCTCGTTTACATTATTCCGAATTCAGGAGTCAATGCAGATGTTATAGAAAAAAATAAAACCATTCTTTTTACAAAGGATTGTGGAGGTTTTAATGATCTGCTTCCCAAACTAAACAGTTGGCAAAAAGCTTATTTCAAAGACGGTTATTACTATTTCCCTACTCTAATTCAAAATGGGAAATACAAAATAAAGATCTGCAATATTCTTGATGGTTATTTCAACTTACAAATGCCAAGTCCATCGGGAGAAGTTTATTGGAAGCAAAATCAGAAAGAAAAAATAGCTATCAAACTTGGCAAATTCTGAACTGTCACTTTTAAAAATCAGCAAAGTGTTCAGGTTTTACACTTGACGATGCCTTATAACCAATTTCATAAAGAAGCTCCTTGTTTTTTGGATTTGCCATATCTGCAATCATCACTGCATCTTTTTCATCAAAAGTTTTTTCAAAACCCAACGCATTCAGATTTTTTGAAGTGAACTTGAAATTATAACGCAAGTAAGTGATAAGCGATTTACCCGAAAGCATATCGCCATCCATATTACCGATCTCAGAATCCATCTCCTCCGCAGTATGTGATTGTGACAACCATTGTAAAAACAGTTGATTCTGCCAACTGGCATCCTGCATCAGCATTTCAGGAATATTTGCTGCCCATGTACCCAGCCACGCCGCATCTATCTCTTTTGCGAGTTTCTTAAATTCTCTTATTCCCGTTCCTACTGAAACCAGGAAAATTTTATCTTCTCCCATCGGCCAGCGAAATGGAAATCCTTTGAGTGTTGCTACCATCAGTAACGTCACAGCGGGGTTGTTGGCCATACTTAATCCGCCATCAATAAATGCTGCTCTTTGTTTTTTGTTTTCGTCCACTTCGATCATTTGTGGTTTGAAATAAGTGGGTGCAGCTGTGCTGGCCCGAACTACTTTCCACAAAAGAAGTTCTTTGTTCTTCGAATTGATCGCATCATAATATTTTCCTCTTGGGTGATTGATCATTGGCCAAATACTGTTTGTGTCAGCTCTTTTTGCTACGATGCATAAGCCGGTCTTGATCCGATCACTGCCTATGGTGGTATCTTCACCATAAGCAAGCTTTAATCCTTCTTCCATGCCTTCATAGCCATATGTTGCAAACCACGACTTCGGATTCCACCATCCTCTTTTTGTTGCAAAAATTTTATCACCAAGATCCATATAAAGCTTTGTTATATGATCCACCGAATTTCCCATTGCTAACAAAGCAGCAATGATAGCGCCGGTAGAAGTACCGCCGATCAGATCAAAATAATCACTCATCCTGAAATCAGGTTTATCAGTATGTTTTGCTTTCAATATATCTTCAATTTTTTTTAAGTATCCAAGTGTAAGTGCACCGCGGATGCCACCGCCATCTAATGACAGGATCTTTTTTGGAGTTATCGCATCCATGCGTTCGAGTAAAGCAGACATATTGGTTCTATTGGTGGTTTAAAAAATCAATTACTTCTTGCAGCGTTTCAAAGTACTTAGCTCCATTTTCTTTTACCATCTTTGCCACCTGCTTTAACGATTTGATCTGTACATCAGAAAATATTTTTCCTTCGTCTTTATTTATAAAATTAAAAATAGTTTTCCCGGGACGCTTGTTACTGTCATCGATGACTTCAGCAACAGAATAGAAACCTTTCCTCTTCCATCATTTCTGGTGTCCAATCTTCCCCTGCCGGAGCGTAATAACGCATCTTTAATTTTTCAATTACATCATTACGCCACAACGAGCCATTGCATGTGCCGCCAAGAAAAACTTTTTTCATTTTGTTTTATTTCCTCTTGTAAGATAAACTTTTTCCAAATCAATATATTGGGCCTTTCTTAAGAATTCTCCGCTACACATAATGAGGAAAATAATATACATAAATATTGCAGAAAGAAATATTAAGCGACAGATTAAACTTTCCAAACCTTGAAACATCTTACTGCAGTGCTTAATTAAAAAATTATTGAACAACAGTTTCCCAACATTCTTCTGGCAAAATGTTTGTCAATAAAGACAGAAAATAAAACGTACAATTATGAAAAAACACAATTTTTTAACAGTTCCATTGTTTTTTATTTTATTAAACATTAATGCGCAAAAGTCCTCTGTTATATTAAGAGGAGGTTTGAATCTCGCTAATGTAACAATCTCAGAAAACGGAAGAGTTGATGACGCAAAAACTCTTAGTAGTTTCCAGGCCGGTTTTATCGGAGATCTTACCCTTGGTAAATTTGTTTCCTTGCAACCAGGCTTACTGGTCACCGGCAAAGGATCAAAAACACAAAGCGGTGAACCTACTGATGCGAACTACTATAAAGCGACAACTAATCCGATCTATTTAGAAGTTCCTTTAAATCTTGTTTTCAAATTTGGGGCAGCTGATGGACCTAATTTTTTTGCGGGTGCCGGTCCTTATCTTGCTATTGGTATTGCAGGTAAAAATAAAATCGAAGGAAAATTTCTCGGTACTTCTTTCAGTAATGAAAATAATATTGAGTGGAGCAATGATGATCCGACAACATTGGATTATGAAGAAGGCGCCGGTTTTGGTATCATGAAACGTTTTGATTATGGTTTGAATGGAACAGCAGGTATTGATCTGAAAAAGGCAGTGCTTTCTGTTAACTATGGCTTAGGTCTTGCAAAATTGCAATCAGGAACCGAGAGTGCAAATGATGAGAATAATAAACACCGCGTGTTAAGTTTTACAATTGGATTTAAACTGTAATTATTAAATTATAAAAGTACTCGTACAAAGTCCACAACAAATAAAAAAAGCAGGCTTGATGCAAGCCTGCTTGTTGTTTCTATGAATTATTATTAATATAATTTATAAGTGTAAGCACCAGTACAATTTCCTGCAGCTGACCATTCTTTTGTTCCGCCTGCTGAAAGACAGTAAATAGTTGTGTAGCCATCACCAACAGAAACAGTACCTGCACCATAAGGAGATAACTGTCCTTTGTAATAACCGTCTACATATACATTAACATATAAGCCGGTATAATTGCTAAAGTAAACACTGCAGGTTCCTCTTGATTTTGATTCTGCTTTGTCTGAGGTAGGTGCTCCCGATTTAATGTGAGCATTTGCACCTCTGTTTGCTTCAACAGCTTTTGATTCAACCTTTACTTCAATTTTCTTTTGAGCAGATGCGGTGGTGGAGAAAGCCAGGGTCATAGAAACTGCTACTAATACTACATAAATTGCTTTTTTCATTTTCGTTTGATTTTTTTTGGTTTAGAATAAAATTTTTATTTGTACATGAAATTTGGCCAGCCTGTTTCTCTTTAAGGATGATAAGCTTCATTTCATTTCCATAATTCGATTGCTTAATTAATTGTTAAGAGCTTTATTAATTTCAATTACCTGATGGTTTCAATATCTTGATTTCACAGGCAATTTATATAAAATCCAAGATGCTGGTATTGCTTTTTTATCAAATCCGCTCCGCGTATGCTCATTTCCTATATTTAGCAGATCTACCAAAGGATTTTGTTCACCTCTCATCTCTGACTCCATTCCTCTTACTCCCTCCTGGTTAAAAACCATTGCATAATTAGCAATAGGTTCATTCGTAGCAAGCAGGAATATATTATCCGTACCGACCGGATCGGTAACTTCATACTCAAACAATTCTTCATTTTCAACAATTGCATTATTATTTAAGTGAGGAAATTTGTTATAAACATTTCCGTCATTTTCGCCCGGATAACCTAAGGACATTTTTCCATACTGGTCAATTGCAAATATGTAAATATATTTAGTCGCAATTCCATTAATTGACTTATAGTTTTTGTCGGCCGCGATCCTTAATGAAATTTCATCTCCGATTTTGCAGCCTTCGCTACCAATTACTTTCTGTGTCTTTTTATTGACCAACTCCAGGTGAAAAGGAAATGCATTTTTTCCTCCTGCCGGTCCGGTAAGCTGTAACCAACCCCTGATCTTTGAAAGTTTCATGGCATATTCATATACACTATCGGCCACAAACTTCTTAGAATCATCTGAATTATTTTGAAACGGAAAATTAGAAGTTTGTATTGGCATTGATTCCAGGCTATCCCGTGCGGAAGTTTGTGCAAGGCGCAAACCATAAGATGGGATCCCTTCATTATTTATTGTACCATAAAGAACGTAGTTTGCATCACTCGCATTGCTGACAAGCGCAAAATTTTTATTCTCTTTTAATTTCCCAAGTATAGCATCGGACAATTCTTTGGCAGGCGGTAGCTCAAAATATACTGTTGAGTCTTGACGGCAAGCTTGCAAAATATTATCAGTGGTTATTTCTTTTAATTCCACGAGTGGTTTGCCATCCGTATTGATGTACCATTTACCATTACTATAAAAAATGGTAGTATAAGGATCAGTCTTTTTAAGATCACTGATCCACCTGATCTTTTTTGAACTCCTTAATTCTTTGTTGATACGAGCCAGTTTTTCAACCTGATCATAGGTGATATTACTTGCTGGTATATACAACTTCAACAACGGTGCCCCGGAAGATACCCAATTGGTAACTTCAAGAAGTTCGCCAGCTTTCAAATCACTAATAGATCCTTTTACAACAGATGCAAGAGATTTATTTATGCTTATCACATTGTCAACCCGGACTTTTACCAGGGTATCTTTGCCGTTAAACTTTACCAACTCATTTTCTTTATACAAACCAAGAGCAAATCCTCCTTGTAGTTCTACACTTCCATCCGGAAGTATTCCTGAAATTGCGATCATAGATTTGTCTGAAATAGTTCCTTTAGCAAGCCCAAACAATGTTTGCTGCTGTCTTTCAGAACTCCCACCTAATACAGGTTCCTGCTTTTTTCCATTACTCTTTAAAATAGCCCGGATACTTGTAAAAAGATTAAGGACCGAAGCATTAACTCCTTGTTGGTTTAATGCTTCAGTGAAAGCAATTGTAAATGCTCCATGAGGCATGCCTTTTTCATCCCGCTGTTCCTGTGCAAATTCATTATCCTGTGCTGCAGACATGATCAGGAATGTTCCTTCCTTTCTTGTTTCAGGCGGTATAGGTTGAGATGGATCTTTCGCATCAAAATTTGCTTCTGCAATAAATCTGAATTTTCCATGATTTGGATCCTGTGGTCCCCGGGATAATGATCCACTGTGACAGCAATCGAAAATAACTGTAAGCTTAACTCCTTTATCAATAAACTTATTATAAATAGTTGCCAGTTCCTTATCCCTGATATCCGGCACTCCGGCTTTCCATGTATCGGAAGGTACCATTGTTTCATCCTTTTTATCAGCTTCTTTTGAACTGCTGTTTTTTACCTGGCTACCATGACCGGCGTAATAAAGAAAAGCTATATCTCCCTGTTTACTTTTATCATATAAAACTTTTATTTGTTTCAGGATCCCATCACGGGTAGCATTGGTATTAAATAAAGTGTCTATATTATTTGTATTGAATTGAAATCGGGATGTGATAATGGATTGAATGGACTGTGCATCATTGACGCATCCATCAAGATCAGGGAATGCTATTCTTCCCTCCGAAGATGATGGCCTATAGTTTTCGGGTGGAGAATAAGTATCAATGGCGATTAGCAAAGCTCTTTTCTCCTGAGCTGATGAATAGATCGTACCAGCAAGTATGAACGCAGTAATGAAGAATATTTTTTTCATGATTCGCGGAAATTTGGTGTAAAGAATATAGGATTAATACCACAAAGTTTGCTTGTAAATATAATCTCTTCCTGATAACACAAATCGTTTGCTGATGTAATTGTTTTCATCAGCTGGATCAGCACCTTTTCTGAATAGAACGAGATCAATGATACCGTTAGTGCCACAAAGCCGAAGAGTCGTTCCAAGATCTGTTACATCTTTTACTGTCCATACCTGGCTGTTCTCACCATTTAATAAACCAGCAGCTACTACCAGCCAATCGCCATCGAACAGTACATCCGAGCTAAGTTTGCTTTTTTGCCCTATATTCAAAATATTTTCTGTGGCGTTTTGCTGATAACTTGAATATATTTTTCTATCAAAAAAATTTAATGTCAATCCTCCCTGCTGGGTAAGCGGCCGACAGCCCCATAATTGCAAGGCGTAGTCACCAATATTAGCATTTACAGATGCATCAGAAGTACCTGCAATCACTTTCACTGTTGCTGTTCGTCCTTCTCTTACGAGATTAAATGTTACCGATTGCCCTGGTGTTATTTTTTCAAAGACCCCAAGAATATCCTGTACATTCTTTACTTCTTCATTATTAACTGCTGTTACAGTATAACCTTTATACATACTAAGTGCTGAAGCCGCCGGACTTTCTGCGATAACACCTGAGATTACAGGATTTGGATTAACGGTAGTACCGTTGCTATAACCCATCAAATATTGTGCTTTAGAATCATCTACAAGATCCCTTGATATTTCTACACCTATATATGCTCTTTTGATCAAGCCATCATTACTGAGAATATCATTAACCAATCGTTGTGCAATATCAGCTTGCAACGCAAAATTTATTTGAGGCTGCCATATTTGAGTGTTACCCTGGTTAGCAAAAGCAATTTGAGAATTAATGCCCGCAACATCTCCGTTTGCATCTACTAAAGGGCCGCCACTATTTCCCCAGATAACTGTAGCAGTACTCTGCAAAAAACCAAACCTGCCATATATGCCGCTGATACCTGACCTTACCCTGTTTTTTGCACTAATGATACCATCAGTTACCGTAAAAGGATAATCACCCAACGGATTACCAATTGCAAAAACCTGCTCGCCGATCCGCGGCTCCATTGTTTTAAACTTCAATGCGGATATCTCGCTACCGGGAGCAGAAACAAATTGCAACACGGCAATATCATAAAATGTATCACCCCCTGCAATTTTTGCTTCGTACTTTTTATTACCTATAGTATATACATAAATGCTACCATCTGTACTCGCAGCACTTTGAACCACATGTGCATTAGTGATAACATAATACTTGCCCCCATGCTGAATGATAAATCCTGAACCGCTGCCTTTAGAACTGCTGAGGTCAAGCGCCTTTGCATAAGCCAGGTCAGAAGAACTTCCCCTGAAACCAAGAGGTTTCATAGCTACATCCGTTTCATAAACAGCAACAGTTACTACGGCGCTTAGCACCTTGTCCAGCATTTCGGGAGTGGAAGTTTTTTGAGAAAACAGGTTCGCAGAAAAAAAAGTACATAAAGCGAACAGCGCTATAATTCGTCTCATAAATTGGTGGTTTGTTATTTTCCTGATTCGGTTCTTTCTTTAATTACACAAAAAGATTATTGCTTTAACAAAGATTTTATTTACGTAAAAAAATGGATTGGCGAATATAGTGGATTTCATTTTTTCTTTTATTGACGTAAAACCGCGGCAAAGGTTGTATCATATAGTAACAATATAATAAAGGGTGCTATTAATAATCTATGCCGAATAAAGAGAAACTGGCCCATTGTGATGGATGGGGAAATTTCTTTTTTGTATCCAGGATAGCCAATCGCAATGGTTCGGCAGGCATAAAACGATGTGGTGTTTGCAAATGAAAGATAAACCTGCTCATCAAATAGGCTGTTGATTCATCGCTCACATTCCAAAGACTCATGATAACATGATTGCTGCCGCCCAGTAAAAATGATCGGGCCAATCCTGCCACACCAGCCTCCATTGACTTGCCTAGCCCTGTCTGGCAAGCAGAAAGGATCACCATTTTAGGAAACCCTTTTTCATAGGAATTCTTATTTCGAAGATCCATAATATTCTTAGCGGTTAGAAAAGGGTCAGCACCACTCAGTACCAGGAAACTTTTTTCCATTGGCTTTTCAGCGTCGGCTATTCCATGGGTTGCAAAATAAACCATATCGGCCTTCTTCATATATTCGATAACGCTGTCTTTTATTGCCTGTTTGCCTGCCAGCAACTTGTATTTTTCAGCATAATGAATAGCGCTGTCAATTTCTTTTTTTGCTCCGGGCAGATCGGGAAAATCAAAGTTTGTATTTGTAGGATAAGCCGGATTGCTGATGAAAAGTGGGTTGTCTAATGAAAAAGAAAGTTTATCTAATACATTTATGTCATAATCCGTTAACGGCATAATTCTTATCAAAGTTTTTAGACATATCCCCGCCCATCCAATGCGTTCCTGCTTTAAGTACTTTGATACGTAATGTAAACAAGTCGATGAGGCCAGGAATAACCGTAAAACTGCAATGATCAATTAATGAAGTGCTGTCGCCATAAGGCCGAAGCAGGTGAAAAGGGATGGTACCGATATTCAAAGCGGGGATGATCAAAAGATGTTTATAAGATGTATCAAAAGATGGAGGAAGTAAAAGCTCAGTCAATCTTTTTACAACTCCATCATAAGTTACTCCCTTTGATTTAGCAGGTGGCTTTGGAGTAATACCCCGTAGTTTAGGCGATCTGTTATCAGCAAGACTATAAAGACCGAGTGTGTGATTAAGATCAGTGCTTAACTGCAGTAATTCATCTTTGCTGATAAAAAAAGTTTTTTTCTCTGCTGATAAAAAAAGTTTTTTTCTCTTTTATCACTCCGGGCTCAAAAAAAACACGGCGGAGGCTATCGCCGTTGAAAAAATAAAAAATGATACCGATACCACGGCTTGAAGAATAAAGTTTGCCCAGAAGATCGGCCAGGCTCTCGTCAGAATTGATTTTATTACTGCGGATGACTTGCATCATCTCCATTATTTCGGGTCCGGGCACACCCCTGGTCTGCAGCAAAAAATCAACTTGCTTCTCGTAAATATTATAGATATTGGTTGAGTCTGTATTACCGGAATTTGATTGTGCTGTGGCCGAAATGCAATTGATCAGGGAGATGGAAAAAAAGATAAGCAGAGTACGGAACATAGTACGATTTTGATAAAATTAATAACTATCCTATATCAAAACAATTAAGTTAAAAAATTTAAGTATCATAGCATATTAATCAATCTTAGTACTAATGAGTCAAGTCATCAAGTCCGTATTCTTTATTATTGCTTTTGCCTTTCCCTACGCCTTGTCCTTAAAAGCTCAACAACCAGAATTAGTATTACCATTTGGCCATGCTAAACAGGTCTCGAATATTGTTTATAGCAGAGATGGTAGATTTATTGCCACCACATCTGAAGATAATAATGTTATTATCTGGGATGCTTACACAGCAAAATCAATTCATTTATTAAGTGGTCATGTTAATAAAGTGAACAGTATAGATTTCAGCAGTGATGGAAATTATGTAGTGACAGGGTCAGAGGATACACAAGTTTCAATATGGAATGCCCGGACAGGTAACTTAGTTTATTCTCTTACATCGCAGGAAAACGCTGTTGTGCTGGTACAGTTTAGCCCGGATAGCAAGTTAGTACTGGTGTGTTGCGCAGATGGCAAAAGTTTTTTGTGGGACATGATCGCCGAAAAAGAGGCTTTCACATTACAAAAGACACCACTAAAATTATAAACCCGGCAACAGTCTTATGGAAAACGAAACCATACGTCGTGCTTCGTTCAGTGCGAACGGGGAATATATTTTCATTCAGAATAATACTGGGTTATTAAAAGTTTTTAAAGTTTCCGATGGCAACTCACTTATTACTTGTAATACGACAGCTCCCAATATTTTATTATTTGCTTCGCAAGTTATGGCAAAGTTTACCCCTGATGGTGAACATCTTTTGATAATGAAACCCGGGGAAAGCTGGCTTTTCGATTTGAAAAAAAAGGATCCAATTATTCTGAAAAATAAATATGCAGAAGGTATAATTAATTTCGATTTTTTTTCAGGTGGTGACTCCGTCCTGGCCGTTGATCAATTTGGCTATTTCTTAAAATGGAATATTAATGATGACAATATCACAGTTCTAAAACAACCAGACAAATTTGCTTTTTACTATCAAGCTGAATTCAATTTTAAACAGAATATGATCATTACAGCTGCCGGAGATAGTACAATGTCCTTTTGGAATATGACCAACGGCTTGCTCAAAAATTCCCAAAAAGCAGGTTCAATTCAAAAAATAGAGGTCAGCCCAAATGGATTTCTGTTTGCTGTGAATGAACTTGAGAAAGATGTCAAAATACAGAAG
>VBAS01000250.1:33758-36928 GCA_005882975.1 Bacteroidota bacterium
TATTAAAGGCCCATAATAATTATATCAATCAAGCTGTGCTCGATGAGACAAACGATCACCTGCTTACTTCCTCAAACGATGAAACAATAAAAATCTGGAGTTTTAGTAAAGGAAAAATAGTTCAGGTAATCAAAGACATAAATGCTACAGATTGTAAAGTGAAAATCAGCAACGGGTATAAATATTTTTATACCTGGTATTCAAATATCGTTCAGGTTTTTGATGCCTCAAAAGGAACGATGCTTTTGAATTTAGGCGGAGGAGAAACATTTGACGTGAAGAAGGGAACTTTTGATATGGTGACGGAAGTAGAAATAAGCCACGATGAAAAATATATTGCGGCGGCTTCTACAGACCATTCAATAAAGATTTGGGATTTAAAAACCGGAAAGAAAGTCTATTCGTTTGTCGTTGATCAATGGGGCGTAACCTCTCTTCATTTTTCACCAGATTCAAAATATATTGCTGGCGTATCATCGCTCGGAAAAATAGCTATTTCAAATGTAATAACAGGAAAATTAACTGATACTTTAAAGACCCGGGCTTTGGGTGGCCGGCTTTATTTCAGTTTTATGTCAAATAAAATTTGCATCGAAAATACGAATGGGAAAATTATAGTCTATGATGTATCAATGAAAAAGATCATTGCACAATTTTCACCACCTGTAAAAAATGATTTTAATTCTGCTTCTTTCAGTGCCGGGGACCGATTCCTTTTGACGAATGGTCAGTTTCAATCTACCGTGTGGGATATAAAGACAGCAAAAAAAATTGTAACAATCAAACAGGAGCCTTATTCGATAATAAATGGAATGATTTCCAATACGAATAAGGAAGTATTTATAGTAACGAGTGATGGTACTTGCCATATACATGATTTGCCTGACGGTAAGGAAACGGGAACTTTTAATTTTGGCAGTAACTCGATACCTGACCTGGATCAGGTGACTGAGGAAAAAATTCTGGCAACAACTACCTCGTCGGTACATATTTATAATACAACCAGTGAAAAGGATATTGTATTCTCACCTCTTGATAGAAAGGATTATGTGATCAAATCAAATGAGAGGTGGTATACCTCCACACCCGATGCCGCAAGATGGTTAAGCTGGAAATTAGGGGAAAAGATTTATGATTTCGACCAATGGGATTTTCAGTACAACAGGCCCGATAAAGTATTGGAGGATCTGGGAAACAAGGATACGGCTTTAATGGGGGCTTATAAAAAAGCTTATCTAAAACGCATCCGAAAAATGCAGTTGGACACAAGTATGTTCAAAGATGATCATCACGTTCCCGAAATTGAAATACAAAACCTGAAACAGGTGGAAGGTTTATCTGAAACATCAACTGTCAATCTTAAGATCAGGTGTTACGAAACAGATAAATCAAATATGCTAAAGAAACTTTTTGTGACAGTAAACGGCAATCCTTTATATGGTGCAAACGGGATGGATATAAAAGGAGCCGATAAAACCGATGTGCAATTTGATATCCCCATAGCATTAAACAGTGGTTCAAATGCTATTAAAGTATCCTGCATGAACAACCGGGCAGCCGAATCATTGCGTGAAACTGTTTACATTAATTATGAACCTGATTTGCCTGTTAATTCAACTACTTACTATATAGGAATAGGTGTATCAAAATACAAAGACAGCACTTATAATCTCCGTTATGCCGATAAAGATGTAATTGATATTTCAAATTCGTTACAACAAAAATATCCGGGAGCGATAATTACCTTACTTACCAATGAAAAAGCTACCATCGAAAATATCAAAGCCATTAAACAGCAGTTACTAAATAGCAAACCAGATGACAAAGTGATCATTTCATTTAGCGGACATGGGTTAATTGACAAAAACTATGATTTTTATTTTGCCACTTATGATATTGATTTTAAAAATCCTTTGGAAAGGGGATTAAGTTACGATGATATTGAGTGGTTGCTTGATAGCATCCCTTCAAGAAATAAATTAGTGTTAATGGATGCATGCCATAGCGGAGAACTGGATAAAGAAGGGAGCTATACGGTCGATGTCACTGCCAAACCAGGAGAAAATAATGTAAAAGAAGTAAAAGGAATAAAGGTAATCAGTAAGGATAGTTTAGGCTTCGGTCTTAATAATACATTTGAACTAATGCAGGATTTGTTTGCAAATATTGGTCGTGGCAATGGGGCAACAATAATATCTGCTGCAGCAGGAACCGAGTTTGCATTTGAAGGAAATAACTGGGCAAATGGAGTATTTACTTATACAGTGCTGCAAGGGCTTACACAAAACAAAGCAGATACCGATAAGGATAATGAAACAACTATAACAGAACTGCAGCAATATGTAAGTGAACAAGTAGAAAAATTAACAAAGGGTCGCCAGAGGCCTACCAGCCGGCAGACGAATTTTGACAACGATTGGAAGATCTGGTAAGCCTTTGCGATGTAAATGAAAATAATATGTGTGGTACAAAAAATACTATAAAGACCCGACTGCTGCTTTTAAAAATAAGTAGAGGAAATGGTGAAGCGAAAAATGAAATATACTTTTGACAAAGGATCTCTATTTTAAAAAAAATAACTAACCCTTATGCTCCGTTTATCGTTACTATTTATTCTGGTTTTCATTTGCAATCTTCTTTCATATGGCGGCTCTGGCTTTTCCAAGCGCTATATTTTATTGCCTAATCAGTTTCCATCGCAACTTTCTAAAGCAAAACCATCATGGATCTATGTATTTATAAGCTCTCCAGATTGCAGATATAGCACTAATCGTTTTTCCGTTTCTGTAAAAGGCGACACAATCATAAATTATAAAAAATTTGTTGACTCCGTAGGTTGCAGTCAAATCTCCTATCGGCTTATTTTTCAAAACGAAGCTAAAATCGATAGTGTATGGCAGATGAACAAAGAATTTAAACTTACAGATAAAGTTTTTCCACTGCTGAATGGAAAACTCAAAATATATGCTTACGATATCAAAGGACTGTCCGCAGACAATTTCGTTTTTGATTATGCAAGGAAGTATAGGGAAGCGGGAAATAAGCCCCCTGATTTACGGGACTTACTTGGGAAGGAAACTGTTTATACTTCCTATGACAGAAACAGGTATGCTTCGGCTTCAGTCTGGATGCTCTCCATCGGCATAGATGATTACGGAAATATAAAATGG
>VBAS01000251.1:0-479 GCA_005882975.1 Bacteroidota bacterium
CTCCACTTTATAAGTACTGGACCTACGAGATCGATGAGTTGTTTGTGATCGATGGGCAACTTTACAGGCTGCCTGCAGTAACACCGAATTAATTAAAAAACCCCGCAAAAGCGGGGATTTTTGTGGGAGTTGACGGGTTCGAACCGCCGACCCTCTGCTTGTAAGGCAGATGCTCTGAACCAGCTGAGCTAAACTCCCAATATTTCATTTTTTTAGAACCGCTGACCCTTCCGATAGTAATCGGAATGCTCTGAACCAGCTGAGCTAAACTCCCTTGCGTATAACGTGAAGCAATCACGTTTTTGGGACGGCAAAGATAGGGGTATCAGGTTTTTCAGACAAAAAAATGTAAATCTGCTTGTAAATTGCTTGTAAGTTTTTAGCTCCTACATGCTCAATTTTTAAGAGCATGGAAATAACTTTTAAAGTCATTATTGACAAGATTCACCCTAAAAAAAATTTTACATTACCGGTAAGAC
>VBAS01000251.1:537-8052 GCA_005882975.1 Bacteroidota bacterium
CTTTAGGATTTGCAATTACCAAAGATGATTGGGATGAGCAAAAACAAAAAGTATTATCATCAAATGAAAATCATCTTGCATATAATACCAAAATTTCATCCATTAAATCAAAGGTTCAAAAGTTTTTGCTCTTTAATGAGGACAAAGAAAGTATCATAACAGCACAAGAAATAATAGATCATATCACTCAAAAAGAGAAAAAAAAAACTGTTATAGTAAAGCCTGATATTTTTATTTATGGTAAAGAGCATATCACCAAATTGCAGGAAACTGGAAACATTGGAAATTCTATTGCGTACTCATGTGCTTTGAGCAAATTAAAGTCGTATGTAAATAAAGACAACCTGACATTTGAAGAAATCAATTACAAGTTTTTGGAGAGTTTTAATGCTTCAATGCTTGCTGATAACATCAAATTAAACACCATTTCACTTTACCTAAGGACTATCAGAGCTTTGTTTAATAAGGCCATTAAGGATGGCACTTTAGAGGCCAGATTTTACCCTTTTAGCAACTTTAAAATCAAGACTGAGCAAACTATCAGCAGAGCATTAACTAGTCTGGAAATGGCTAAAATTGCTTCTCTGAAACTACCTGAAAACACCCCAATCTGGCATCAAAAAAGCCTGTTCTTATTGTCATTCTGTTTCATTGGAATTAACCTTGCTGACTTACTTACTCTGACAAGAGAAAACTTAGTAGATGGCAGAATAGTTTTTAGGAGAAAGAAAACACATAAGGTTTACAGCATCCAGATACAGGGAAAAGCAATGGAGATTTTAAACTTCTACTTTAAAGCTTTGCCTGACAATAACAGGGACTTTTTATTACCGTTTGTAGTACAAAAGAATAATCCAATTCAATTAAAAAAGGATATTCATCAAGCTATCAAAAATTGTAATGATTATCTGGCTAAAGTTGCCACACAATGCAAGATTGATAAGCTTATCACTACATACTATGCAAGGTATTCTTGGGCTAACATTGCCAAATCTTTGGGTTACTCAAAAGACATGATTGCGGAAGCATTAGGTCATCAATACGGTAATAAAGTAACTGGTATTTATCTTGATAACTATGATAACGAAACTATTGATAGCATGAATGGGAAGGTAATTGAGGCTGTGTTTGAAAATTAATAGCGCTAACGGTAGGATTTAAGTTTAGTTGGGTGCAAGGATAGATAAAATTTTTGCACCTAATTTTTTTAGACAGAACTCCACTAAAACTCTATTACAACACTTAGTAAGAATTCATTTATCAAAAAGCAAGTGCTATAGGTGGAAAATCTTCCCCTACAGCATTTATTAACAGTGTAGATTTTATCAGTTCTTATTTATTAGCTGTGCCTTTTCTATTTCTCATAGAGTTAAATGTTTCTTGTAGAAGAAAATATTTAACCCTTTAGATACTTTAGTTTTACGATGGTTCTTTACTTTAAGGTTAAGTAAGAATTGGTCACAGACTTTTATTTGGGAAATAAACAAATTATCATAGAATATTTTCATATTCTGGTGATAATCTACCTATAAATATTTTTACCAGCAATCCTGAAGCACTTGGGGTTTCCCCCTCCAAACAGGGTTGATAAAAGACTTTTCCTGACATGGACTACAATCCATTGTCTCAGTAACTTTCACTTCATCTTAGCCGTTATCAGTTTACCTATATCTCTATTTTGACCTTACTATTTTCTCACTGTTCTGGGTACACTACTGACATTATTTGATCTAAGACTATTTGAATAACAAAGAACTTTTACGAAGATACAAAAAATGCCCCTTTCTGCCAATTTTTTTAGCATTTTAATAGTAGATTTTTTAACCACTTTAATGTAAAACAGCGCTTTTACTTGTATTCAGAGCACACTAAAAAAGTGAAGGTTTAAAAAACTAATCAACTTGGTTAATATCTTTCTTGACATCTAAATTGAGTTCTAAAATCACATCAAACTTTAGTAGTTATTTTATGTCTTGTCTGTAGACAAAAGAACTCAGTTGAACTGAGTATTTGATATATTTGGATAAGTCTTAAGAATTACTACTACCACCAATTTTAAAACTTATGACAGGTCTGGAATGTTTAGATGATGAAATATTTTCCCTCCCTAAGTCTGTCGGCAAAGAGGGAATGATAAAATATCTCGAAAACATCTTCAGAGAATACCAAGAAACACTTGAATTAATAAGTGACCAAACTTTGGCTAGGGAGCTAAGATTACAAACGGATAATATATCAACAGTCTGTAAGAACTTTATTTCATCTCTTAGTCATCATCAAAACGGGCATATTCAAAATGCATACAACGATTTTAAAAATGCGATGAGTATTATTAAACCATTCCTTTTCCCTGAAAAAAAAGGAGGTGTTGTTATCACAAAAGGGCTTTATAAACCTCTATATCGGGCAAGGATTGGATCAAACAAAGCTTATTCAAAATCTCAGATGTTTCATTTACCCTTTTCTGAGAGAGAATTTGCAAATACGCAAAGATTTAGTGTACCAGGACTTCCATGTCTTTACCTTTCGAATTCAATCTATGTATGTTGGGAAGAACTCAATCGACCCCCTTTAAGTAAATTTCAGGTCAGTCGTTTTCAGCAAGAAAATTCAAACTTGAAAATATTAAATATTTCATTTACTCCGATTCAATTAAAATGGCATTGCAAAACATATGAGGAAAATAAGGGTCAGGGAAAATATGATTATGATTACCTATTATTTTGGTTCTTGATGGTTTGGCCATTATCATTGGTTTGCTCTTTAAGTGTTATGAATGAAGAAGTACCTTTCAAACAAGAATACATTTTTCCTCAATTTCTTTTGGAATGGGTAACAAGTGAGAAAGATATTGACGGAATAAAGTATTTTTCAGTAAAAGCAAATCCTTACAATAAAGAGGATTTTTCATATTTTACTAATTACGTTTTCCCTCCAAAGAAAATGGATTCTGGAAATTATTGTAGCCATCTAAAGAAATCATTTAAACTTTCTGATCCATTTTCGGTTGAGGTTTTTGAAATCGCAGACCCTAATTTTATTTTTCTGACAAAAGAATGGCTTGAAAAAGTAAAATATAAAGTCATGCCTGAAATTATCAGATTAGAGTTAATAGAAGGTCACCTCATGCCCTATACTCATACTCTTTTTGGAAAAATGGAAATGTTTATGCAGAATTTAGAAGTAGATTTTCTTAATGAAGAAAGTCTATAACTCTTTTAAGATATGCAAAAATGACACTCTATATATCAGTTGGGAAAAACTGCAAATTTACTTTAAATTGAACAATGCAATTCCCTATCGCTATTAAACATGAAAGAAAAACAATCCGTTTACAAGTTGAAAAGATTGAAGAAACAGAAACAACTGAAAAGTTCAGAGTAATAGCAAAAAATCAATCATTCGTTTTACAGAACAATAGGCCGGTAATATTAGCCAAACGATTAAAGTACCTCCCTATAAAGTGGAAAGTAGTTGAGGGCGGCTATCATCACCAATATATACTTGATTTGATTACAAAAGAGATTGAAAAAAAATTAAGATGAAGCATTTCTTTATAGAATTAAAACAAAACCCCGATACAAAGATCGGGGTTGCTACTAATCAAACTCATTCATTAAGTTTTTGAAATCCACCTATGAAAAATCAGGAAGTGGAGTTATGTTAGTTTCCGAACCTGTTGTATTGGTTTTTCTTGATTCTATTTCTGCTTGAAGTGCTTTAATGATAAGTTTACATTTTGCATATTCTTCTTCTGTTGTGCCTTCACTCATCATCTTTGTGTAATCGGCAGTATGTTGAGCCAATAGGTCTACAAGCCGAGAAGTCTCTAAGTTCCCTAATTCCTGCATGACTGATTAATTTGGAGGCTAAACAACAAAAACTATGCTATAAAATGAAAAAGTCCCGCAAAAATTTATATAGTCACGAAAAATTCTACTGAAAATTTTGGAAGGTGTATAAGAAAGACTCTCATCTCATAATCAGCAGCCAGAGCTAATCACAAACTATTAAAATAATTAGGTTTTAGAAAGCACAAAATTGAATTAAGGTAATAACTCTTTTGGAGTTACTCCTAAAGCTTCTGCAACCCTAAACAGGTAAGAAATAGTAAAATTGACCTGACCTGTTTCCATTCTTGCCAATTGAGAATAGTCCATGCCAGAAGTATTTGCAAGAGTTTCAATGGAGACATTTTTGGAAGTTCTTACTTCCCTGATCTTAGCCCCTACCCGTAATAGAGCCGTCTTATTAATGTAGTATTCTCTTTTGGGTTTCTTCACCATTCAAAGTGAGCAATAAGCCAGTCTTGCACCAATGGAGAATTCTCTATACCTTGTTATTCTAAAACGAACCAATACATGAAAAAACTTATTTTATCCTTAATCCTTTCCATTGCTTTACTATCATTAAAAGCACAGCAGGACACAATCAAAAAGGAGTACCTAATCAAGTATGAAGTACTAACTAAGAAGGGAGAAAAGATACTTGTCAATTACTTTGATAAGAATGAAACAAATGCCGGAGCTACTGCAAGTGAATCTTGGTTTTACACATTCACCACTACAAACAAGACTCAGAATATTCAGGTTTCAACAGTAGGTGGAAAATCTGCAAATAGTAACAAAGGTGCAAAAGTGTGGGTTAAGATAAACATCTATGTTAATGGAAATCTTATCAAAAGTGCAGAAGAAAAAGTATTGGGTTTAGGGCCAACTGTACAAGTAAGCCTACAAGACATTAAATAATTGTAAAGCAAATCACTAATATAAACTTATCAAATGTGGAATAACAACAAATATGATTATTCACTGAATGAAGTAATCAAGAAAGTAATTTCTAACTTGCCATCACAATATAAATTTAGCAGTGAGAATGGCGGAGGTCGTGGCCAATTTGATAAAGAATGGTGGTCTCGAATAGTGGTAAAAAGGGGAAACAGCGGTAACCAATCGAGAACCTTTGAAATGATTTTTGTTTTTTCCTTTCCTTCCTTCCCATTCTCTTTCAAGCCAAAGGTGCTTATAAAAGTTAGAGAGCTTTATGACCATACATATACTATATATAAAGAACAGTATGTAAAACTTCCTAATTTAAAAGAGGACAGTATTTTTGCTGAGACTGTTTCAGACACAAGTGTTACATGGAAAATTCATACAGGAAGTTGTGAAAACAATGCTCAATATGTTTTTGAAAATATTAGAATTTCATACTGGCTTTTAGATAGCATTTTATCTACAAAATTACCAACCGCAACACTTTAATAGTATCAATAACTGAAAAAATCTCCCCTCTCCAAATTTTTTCCCCTTCCCCAAAAAAATTAAAAGATGTATAAAGATAGATACTACCTCATAGTCAGCAGCCAGTGGCATTGCGTAGCAAAGGCCGGAAGGTGGGGTATATCTCAGAGAAATGAAAAAGATATATCCTTCCCTTTCGGAAAATTTATAAGATGTATGAATAAAAGAGTGTGCCATAAAAGCCGAATTTAGGGGTGTATTAACTCCTAAAAGGTTTGGAGGTACATTGAAGTTTAATATAGCATAAAGATTGACATTTGGAGCTTATATACAGCATGTGCGAACACCCACAAGACATAAGTTTGCAATTGAGAAATTTTAAAGCTAAAATTGCTAATATAGCATAGACATTTAAAAACAATATTTATTCACCAAGTATGTAGTTTGCTTGTAAGCTGCTTGTAAATAACAGAACAGATTTAAGAAAAATGTTGAAGGTAAATGTGTTGGAGATCTCGACCCTCTGCTTGTAAGGCAGATGCTCTGAACCAGCTGAGCTAAACTCCCTTTTTAGGGAGTGCAAAGATAAGGTTGATGGCCTTTCCGCCAAATTTTTTTGCTTTCGATAGTTTCGGTTTTTGGTAATTTTATTTGACCAACGATGAACAATAAGGGCCTCATATTTATTCCTGATATCAGCGGCTTCACTCGTTTTGTAAATGAAGTAGAGATCGATCATAGCCGGCATATAATCCAGGAACTCCTCGAAGTAATAATTAACTCCAACCAGATCGGTCTTGAGATCTCCGAAATAGAAGGCGATGCCATTCTTTTTTATAAGTACGGAGAAATGCCAGATCTAAAAGAAGTTTATACCCAGGTTGAAAAAATGTTCCGCGAGTTTCATAAACAACTTCTTTCTTATGATCATCGCAGGCTTTGTCAATGTAAAGCATGTACTGGTGCTGTTGAACTTACTTTAAAAGTGATCACACACTATGGTGAATTCACTGGTTATAATGTAAAAAGCTTCAATAAGCTTATCGGGAAAGATATAATAATTGCACACCAACTACTAAAAAATGATATCGAACAACATGAATACTGGCTTGTGACGGACAGCCTTGGAAATTCGCCGCTCAAAGATCTTTCTGAAAAATTAAGCTGGAATAAAAGTGTTAAGCAGACTGAAACTGGAAACATTCCATTTCAATATACACAGCTAACCCATCTTAAAAATGAATTACCTCCTGACCCGGTGCTTGACCTTGAAATAAAGAACAAAACAAAAGTTCTTTCTTTTTACAGGGAATATGATTCGGAGATCATTGCATTATTGCATGGCGTAGTTGACTTTCATACAAGAAAACTTTGGAATATAGGTATTAAAGATATCGACCAGGTTACACATGACGTTTTACCCCGGCTTGGCACTAGTCATCGCTGCATCCTGGACAAGGGACACCAGATCGTCTATACCAGCTCTTATTCATTTACTCCGGAAAAAATTGAATATGGTGAAACGGATAGCAAAAAAACCAACTCGATACATTTTACTTTTGAAAAGATCACAGATACAAGAACAGCCCTTACAATAGATCTCTATTTGAAAAAAAATCCTTTGATGCTGGGTCTTTTTAACCTCTTTGCTAAGAAAAAGATGGAAAAAATGTTTCAGCAATCACTTCTGAAATTGGAGGACTTTATGAAAGAAGTAAAAGTACCTGCTTGATTATAGTTATTATCTAAAAAAAGAATTTCATCTATTCGCAACCGAAAAATTTTATTCTTAAATTTGCATAATGACGTCCGTTCGAAATGATACAAGCACTAAGCAATGGGAAGACTTCGATGTTCTTACCAGTGTAGAGGAGCCATGCAATCTTATTGTATGGAATGACGAGGTGAATACATTTGAATGGGTGATCGACACTTTGATGGATATCTGTGGCCATAGTCATGAGCAAGCAGAGCAATGTGCCTATCTCATACACTTTCAGGGAAAGTATGCAGTAAAGAAAGGGAGCTATGATGAATTGAAACCAAAGTGCGATGCTATCACCGACAGAGGTATTGGAGCTACTGTTGAAATGGTTGTTGAATAATTTTTTATTACGTAGAAACCCTCAATCAAAAACCCTTCTCCCAAAAAAAGTGAAGTTTCAAAGTAAACATCGAAGTTTTACCATTTTTTATTTTCAGGAAATAGCATTTATTTGATAATTGTTTCCGAAAGCTTGGATTTGCTCTTAATTTTTTCTCATGCCATTAT
>VBAS01000252.1 GCA_005882975.1 Bacteroidota bacterium
TATTCCCCTGCTGAAAATAGGCGGCAAAACGGTGTAAGTATTGATCATACGGAAGTATGGCCTCGCTTTGAGCGCCAAAAAAATTAGTGTACCACAAACCTATTAAAGCCATCAGGACTGGTATGTTTTTTTCAAACGATGAGTTTTTAAAATGCTGATCACTGTCATATGCACCTGCAAGTAACTCTTCAAAATTTTTATATCCAATCGTTAATGCAATTGATAAACCAATAGCACTCCAAAGCGAATAACGGCCACCGACCCAATCCCAAAACCGGAACATATTTCTTTTATTGATGCCGAATTTTACCACCGCAGCTTCATTTGTACTTAAGGCTGCAAAATGTTTAGCGATATGTTTTTCATCGATGGCATGCTCAAGAAACCATTCCCTTGCTGTAAAAGCATTGGTCATCGTTTCCTGTGTGGTAAAAGTTTTTGATGCTATAAGAAATAATGTTCTTTCCGGTTTTATTTTCTTTAAGACCTCGGCGATATGTGTGCCATCAATATTCGATACAAAAAATGTTTGAATGTCTTCCAGCCAATAAGGCTTCAATGCTTCAGTTACCATTAGCGGGCCAAGATCACTTCCGCCAATACCAATATTGACAATATATTTTATTCTTTTTCCTGTATAGCCTCTCCATCTTCCATCATGTACCCGGCCGCAAAAGTTTTTCATTTGCTTTAAAACCTTTCTTACTTCAGGCATTACATCTTTTCCTTCGGCAAACACAGGTTCTGTAGAAAGATTTCTTAATGCTGTATGCAGAACAACCCTGTCCTCGGTTTCATTTATTTTTTCTCCATTAAACATTGCATCGATTCCATCTTTCAGTTTGCTTTCGTTAGCCAATTGAAGCAGCAATTGAATTGTTTTTTCACTGATGAAATTTTTAGAATAATCAAAAACAATATCACGATTGGAGATAGAATATTTTGAAAATCTTTCAGGATCAGCTTTGAATAATTCTTTGATATGAACACTCTTCATTTCAGAAAAATGTTCTTGTAAGGATCTCCAGGCCGAAGTATTTGCAGGGTTGATTTTAGGTAACATAATATCTAAAGAGCTTTTATAATTTCAATTGTTTTATTTACCATTTCTTCAGTTATATCAAGATGTACAACTAATCGTACACGATCAGGTGCAATAGCATAACAAAGAATATTTTTCTGCTTTAATTTCTCTACGATCTCTGCAGCAGTTACAGAAGCAACAGTTTCAAAAATGATGATGTTTGTTTCAACTGGAAAAACAGACTTCGCCATAGAAGTTTTAGCGATCACTTCGCCGATCCGCTTTGCATTATCATGATCCTGTTTTAGTCTTTCAATATTATTTTTTAAAGCATAAATACCTGCAGCAGCAAGAAAACCTGCTTGCCTCATTCCCCCTCCAAATACTTTTCGGATCCGTCTTGCTTTTTTTATGAAGTTTTTTTTACCGATCAGTACACTTCCAACCGGGCAACCTAATCCTTTACTTAAGCATATGGAAATGCTATCAAAAGTTTCACCGTATTGTTTCGCAGGTTCATTTTTTGCGATCATCGCATTCCATAATCTTGCTCCATCCAAATGAAGTGCAAGATGATTCTCAATACATACCTCTTTGATCTTTTTTATTTCATTAAAATCATAACAACTACCTCCGCCACGATTACTTGTATTTTCAAGACATACCAGGCTTGTATTAGCTTTATGATTATCGTCTGCATTGATCGCAGCTTTTACTTGTGTAGCATTTATTCTTCCCCTATCGCCATATAAAAGTTTTACCGAGGCCGATGAATTAAATGCAATGCCGCCTCCTTCATATTGGTAAACATGCGAACTCTCATCACATATTACTTCATCACCGGGTTGTGTATGGCACTTAATAGCAATCTGGTTGGTCATGGTTCCGGAAGGGCAGAAGAGGCCAGATTCCATTCCAAACATATCTGCAGACATCCTTTCCAATTCATTTATCGAAGGATCCTCACTGAAAACATCATCACCAACTGTTGCGCCCATCATCGCTTGTAGCATGGCTGGTGTTGGTTTTGTCACTGTATCCGATCTAAAGTCAATAATCATTACTCTAATTTCCTGCAATATAAACAGGCAGTCGGTGAAATCGAAACCCTCTTTTATCCCATACTAACCCTTCCTTGCCGCCAATTGTTGTCGCCTTACCGGTTAGTCATTGTCGTTCGCTCACATGGCTGTTACCTTCATTTTAATAATTGATAAATAGACAATAAACCCTTTAAATAACTTAAATACCACTAATCATGATTACTAGGATTTCTGTAACCACATTTTAAGGCCCGCGTCATATTGAAGTCATTAGAGCCGGCCACTCATCAATAAATATGGCCGTTTAATTTAAAACCATGTACTTGGCATTGTCAAGTACCTATCTTTGACCTGTAATAATTAAAAACTAGTACGTATACACTTAAACCATTCAAAATGAGAAATTTTTGGACGATATTAATAGCAATTACAATCTTTTCCTTTTCAAGCCAAGCCCAAAAGAGTATAGGAAAGGTGTCTGGACAGGTGATTGACGGAAATACCAAAACAATTGAGGCAGCAACCATTACTTTGTTGCGAGCCAAAGATTCAAGTGTAGCGAAGATCAGTGCTGCTAACAAAGACGGCAATTTTGTATTTGAAAATGTAAGTGATGGAAAATACTTTGTTTCAATTACTGCTGTTGGGCATACCAAAGGACTCTCCGAGTCCTTTGAGATCACTCCGGCAAATACAAATGTTATTCTTAAGACGATTGAACTTGTTCCTCTTCCTAAAGATCTGGCAGGGGTAACTGTAGCAGCTAAAAAACCATTGATTGAGCAGAAAATTGATAGAACTATTGTGAATGTAGAAGCATCCATTACTAATGTAGGTACTTCAGCTTTGGAAGTGTTGGAAAAATCTCCCGGTGTTTCGATCGATAAAGATGGCAATATTAGTTTAAAGGGAAAACAAGGTGTACAAGTATATATTGATGGAAGACCCACTTATATGTCAGGCACAGACTTGGCAAATTACCTGCGCAATCTTAGCAGTAATCAATTGGATCAAATTGAAATAATGACCAATCCACCTGCAAAATATGACGCAGCTGGTAATGCAGGCATTATTAATATCAAAACAAAAAAGACGAAACAACTTGGATATAGCGGTAGTATAGCTTCCACATGGAGCCAGGGACGTTATCCAAAAGTGAGTGAATCATTCATTTTTAATTATAGAAAAAATAAAGTGAACCTGTTTACTACACTTGGATATAACTACCGTAAAAATTGGCAGGATCTTGATATCCAAAGAAAATTCATTGAGCATTCTACTAAAGTAGTAAAATCCCATTTTGACCAGGAATCAAGAATTAAAGAAGAAGGTCAATCCTATAATGCAAAGGTTGGGTTTGACTATTTTGTAAATAAGAAAACAACAATTGGTGCAGTTGTTACAGGATATTTTAACCCGGGATTATTCAGTAATCAAAGTGATGTTCTTATTTCAGATGCGAATCAAGTCTTATTGAGTCAAACTCTTGCTAAAACAAGCAACGACAAAGAATGGAAAAATTTCAGCACAAATGTAAACTTCCGTCACTTGCTCGATACTACTGGGCAAGAGATAACCGCTGATCTTGATTACATCACATACAGAAGCACAAATTCGCAATACCTGGTTAATGCATACTACGATCCTAATGGCATTCCAACTAATAAACCTGATACATTGCTCGGCAACTTACCGCAAGACATAAATATTTATACTGCTAAAGTTGATTACGAATTGCCATTAAAAAAGGGTGCAAAGTTTGAAGCAGGTGGCAAAACAAGTTTCGTAGAAACTGATAACAATGCAATTTATGATAGCGTTAATTATGGTGTAAGAGTCCCGGATTATGGACGGAGTAATCATTTTATTTATAAAGAAAATGTAAATGCAGCTTATGTAAACTATAGCAGACCATTCACTAAAAAATGGTTTGGACAATTTGGTTTGAGGCTTGAAAATACAAATGCAACAGGTGACCAGGTTACATCAGGGCAGAATTTCGATCGTCATTACACACAATTATTCCCAACTGCGTTTATTCAATATAAAGCAAGTGCTAAAAATAGCTTTGTGTTGAACTATGGTCGTCGTATTCAAAGACCCAATTACCAGGATCTGAATCCATTCATTCTTTTCCTTGATAAATACACTTTTGAGCAGGGTAACCCGAATCTGCAACCGCAATTTGCTCATAACATTGAATTCACACATAGCTACAAAGGATTTTTAAATACAACTTTGAACTATACAAGAACAACTGATATCATAAATGACGTGCTTGAACAAAACACTGATAAAAATGAAACCTACGTGAAGAAAGATAATATTGCAAAACAGCGCCAATATGGAATATCAGTAAGTGCTGGCGGACCAATTAAAAAATGGTGGACTCCGAACTTATGGGCAAATCTCTACAACAACAAGTATGAGGGAATAATAAATAATGATTTTGTAATAACAAGCGCAACAACCCTCCAAGCCAATCTTCAAAATCAGTTTAAACTTGGAAAAACATTGAATGCTGAACTAAGTGGCTATTTTAATTCAGGTGGCATTGAAGGTGTTTTCAAGATCAAAAGCTTTGGAATGGTGAATATGGGGCTTAGCCAGCAATTGTTTAAAGGAAAAGGAACACTCAGATTAACTGGTCGTGATGTTTTCCGTACACAGAAAATAAAAGGTGAAATAAAATACAGCAATATCGACGCGGCTTTTCAACAACAGAGAGACTCAAAGCAATTTGCCCTGGGATTTACTTATCGGTTTGCAAAAGGAAAAATGAATAATAATCAAAAGAGAAAAACAGGCGGAGCAAGTGAAGAACAAAATCGTATAAAAACAGGAGATAATTAACAACACAATCATTAGATCGAGTATAGCCTTGAAAATACAAGCAGTCAGTTTTAGCTTTCGTAAAAGTAAACCCGTTTTTCAAAACGGGTTTTTCTTTTTTAACAGTTTTTCACAACTGCAGGCCATTAAATAAGATTCTTACCGCTTGTGTATAGGTAAGTAGTATTTGCCCTTCAACACTACATCTACGAATCTTATCATATTTCATTTCATAAAAGATTTTATTAGCTGCAATTTTATGCAGTAGCCAATTATCAACTAAAGTATAGCCTGTTATGAGAAAGTTCTGTACGCTTTTATTAAGCTTTCTATTATCTGTGGTTGTTTTTTCACAAACTAAGATTGGTAAAATATCAGGTGTTATCACTGATGAATCACAGAAGCCCGTACAATCGGCTTCAGTATCGTTGTTGCGGGCAAAGGATTCATCATTGGTAAAAATTGCTGTGACCAATAAAGAAGGCAAGTATGAGTTTGAAAATATTATTGAAGGCAAATTCCTGCTACTTGTTTCTTCAGTTGGCTTTCAGAAAAGATTCGGTCAATCATTAGAGATCACAAGTGAGAATTCAACTTTTAATGCTGAAACAATTAAACTATCTGCAGATGCAAGATCAATGCAGGAGGTGACGGTAACAGCTAAGAAACCATTTATTGAAACAAAGATCGACAAGACAGTAGTAAATGTAGAGGCATTTCCAACCAGTGTCGGTTCCACCGCTCTTGATATACTAGAAAAATCACCAGGCATTACTATTGATAACGATGGCAATATTAACTTAAGAGGTAAACAGGGAGTTATTGTGCTGATGGATGGCAAACAAACCTATTTATCTGCATCTGACCTGGCTATGCTTCTACGTAATATGCCTGCATCATCTCTTGACCAAATTGAGATCATGACAAATCCCTCTTCAAAATATGATGCTTCAGGAAATTCTGGTATCATAAATATCAAAACGAAAAAAGGAACGAACAATGGCTTTAACGGAAGTGTAATGTTAGGTGCAACGACAAGCTTTTACAAACCTGATGAAGCGCTTTACATGATCCCAAAATCACAAAACAGTTTCAATTTTAACTGGAGAAAGAATAAGATCAATTTTTTCGGGAACTATAATCCCAATATTTTTCGTGGCATGAATCGTTTGAGCCTTGACAGCCGCTTTATGGATGAGAACTACAATACCACTGGTTATAATTTCACCGAAACAAGATTCAAATTTGGCAACAACAATCATACATTAAAATTAGGATTAGACTGGTATGCAGATAAAAAAAATATTTTCGGAATTATTGTTAGCGGATTTACATTTAAAGGACATCCTACGCCAGTTTCTGTTTCTGACCTTGTCGATGAAAACATGCAGTTAGAAGGCAGGCTAATCTCTAAAACAGATAATAAACTCAAATTTCAAAACGGAACTCTTAATCTTAATTGGAAACATACATTTGATACAACGGATAAAGAGCTGACAGCAGATTTTGACTATGTGGTATATAATAATGTTTCTGATATGCTTCTGACCACGGAATTTTATGATGGTACATTACTTAAAACGGGAACATCCTATTTAAAAGGGCATTTGCCATCCGATATTAATATCTACACATTTAAAAGCGAATATACACAGCCCTTTAAAGGCGGGAAGTTTGAAGCAGGTGTAAAAGTGAGTTATGTAAGTAATGATAACCTTGTTAACTATGAACGAATGGTTAATAATGAGTGGGAAACAGATCATATACGCTCTAATCATTTTATTTATGATGAAAACATAAACGCTGGTTATATTAATTACAGCAAAGCAATTAAAAAATGGACAATACAGGCTGGACTAAGAGTTGAGAACAGTGTTGCTCATGGCAACCAGGTGTTAACACATGAGACATTTAAAAGAGATACTACCAACCTGTTCCCTACTGCATTTATTAGTTATAAGCTAGATAAGAAAAACACATTAACAATTGCTTATGGCCGCCGTATACAAAGACCCAATTACCAGGATCTGAATCCTTTTATTTATTTTCTTGATACATTATCTTATAGGCAAGGAAATATTTATCTGCGTCCTCAATATGCTCACAATATTGACCTGACACATAGTTTCAATGGCAAGTTTATAACCACATTCAATTTCAATAAGACAGATGATATAATTTCTCAAATAGTAAAACCTGAGCCTAATAGTAAAATACGATACTTAACAGTTGATAATGTTGCCAGCTTTACCAACATTGGTGTTTCTTTTACAGCACCGATTGCATTTGCGAAATGGTGGAGTGGCAATTTCTTTGTAAATGTTTTTAATAATCATTATGAAGGCGACTACGATACATTAAGCATTGATATGTCTTATACATCTTTTACAGCTAACGTAACCAATACTTTCACTTTTAAAAAAGGATGGACTGCTGAGCTGAGTGGATTTTACCGTTATAAGGCGCTGGCAGGTCTTACCCAAATGGAACCTATTTACCAGATGAGTATTGGTTTACAAAAACAAGTAATGAAAGGAAAAGGTACTCTTCGGTTTAATTTCCGTGATCCTTTTGCATGGCAAAAATTTGAAGGTAGAAGTACATATGGAATGATCGATGGTGGATTTGTTTCCCGACCTGATACAAGACAATTAACCGGAACCTTTACATGGCGTTTTGGAAAGACAAGTCAGCAAAATCAACCCCGACGCAGAAGCAGCAGTTCACAAGATGAACAAAGCAGGGTAGGGCAGAGTCAATAAAAAAGTTTTCTCATGTGTATTAAAACCTCTCTTTTCTAAGAGGGGTTTTGTTTTTTTATAACTTTATTTTTAAACTCAGTTTAAAATCTTCAATTTTATAAATCTAAAATTAAATTATGCCTTCATTTGATATCGTTTCAAAAGTAGATGCGCAAGCACTGGACAATGCAGTTAATGTTACATCAAAAGAAATAACCAACAGGTTTGACTTTAAAGGAAGCCATGTTGTAATTGATCTGAATAAAAAAGATTTCAAGATCAATATCGAAACTGAAGATGATATGAAAATGCGCCAGCTTTGTGATGTTCTTATAAGCAGGGCACATAAACAAGGGATAGATCCGTTAGCATTCGATCTAAGTAAAGAAGGAATACAAAGTGGTAAAACCTGGAAAAAGGAAGTGCAGGTAAGAAATGGCCTTCCCCAGGATGATGCAAAGAAAATAGTTAAACTGATAAAAGATTCCGGACAATAAATGATGACCTGGTTAGGGTGACCGGGAAAAAAATTGATGACCTCCAAGCAGTCATTCAATTATGTAAATCATCGAATCTGAAATTGCCTCTTCAATTTGTCAATATGCGGGATTAATTAGTTTATAAACTGTTCATAACTAGTCTAATTTTGTGAGTATCTCAAATTTAATTTGTGCAAAACAAGTGAGTATCAAAGGCGCAAAAAATTTGGAAAGTATCTTTTATCAAAGCAACTTAGCGTTATAAGATTGAATGAGCCGTCAAAAGCGAGTTTGATCTGAGATCCGGAAAGTCCGTCAAAAGATTCGAAGGATCTGCGATCAGAGGAGTCCGTCAAAAGAAGAATTTGATCGCTTGAGGTGGATGAGTCCGTCAAAAGACACAAAAGCCTCACGGAAAGCGTTGGGTTAGTAAGACATTCAGGAGCTTCGGCAAATGAATGGAAGAAAAATCCGGCGCTTTTCTATTTTTTATCCCTTCTGTTGGTGATTAGCTTACGTTACGTTACTTTTGCAGCTAAATTTTTTAATTAGTACGGCCAAATCCGTACAGTCTTTAAATCAAACATTTATGAAACAGGATATTCATCCGAAAAGTTATCGCCTGGTAGTTTTTAAGGATATGAGTAATGGGCACACCTTTTTAAGCAGATCAACTGCTGGTTCTAAAGAAACAATCAAATGGGAAGATGGAAATGAATATCCCCTTGTAAAATTGGAGATATCAAATACATCACACCCATTTTTTACCGGTAAGAATATGCTGGTTGATACGGCAGGCCGTATCGATAAATTCAAACGGAAATACGAAAAGAAAAAATAAATTCCTACATTAGGATATTATTAAGTTTTTGTTTTTCATGGCTATACTTTAGTCCCGGAGATTCTTCTTCGGGGCTTTTATTTTTTTAAAATCTTTAGCTTTACCGCATGCCCACTAAGATCATTTTCACTGAAGAATTTTGTCAGCCTGAAAACTTATATCCATTTACTCTTACAAGGCAGATCCAGGATATAAGAATAGGCATCCTGACGATTCGGGAAAAATGGGAATATCTTCTTGGCATAACATCCTATGATCGCATGGAGGATGATTATAAAGATCTCGATCGCTCAATTCATCTGGAAAACATCAGCGAAAAGGATACTTACTTCATGATACACGGAAATATTCTTCCCACACCCAAACTTATAAAGACACTGAAAAAATTAAAGAACGGAGAGTTCATTTCTGTAAATGAAAATGCCGGTGTTATTTTCAGATTCTCAAAAAAAGAAATAAATGAACCAAATAAAATAAAAGTATCAAAAGCAATTACGATCCGCGATGAAGTAAAAAGCGTTCAATTTCCCTGGGATATTTTTCAACTGAATGATTATGCGATCCACCAGGATTTTGATTTGTTGACAGAAAAAAGAAGGTCGCAAAAGATCTCAAAAACAAATAGGGTAGTTAAAGGAGGAAATATTTTTATTGAGAAAGGAGCAATCGTTGAGCATTGTTTACTAAATGCATCTGCAGGTCCTATTTATATTGGTAAAAATTCTCTCATTATGGAAGGCGCTGCAATAAGAGGCCCTTTTGCGTGCGGCGAAGGATCAGTCATTAAAATGAATTCCTGCATCTATGGAGCTACAACCATAGGCCCTTATTGTATTGCAGGCGGCGAGATTAAAAACTCTGTATTTTTTGCTTATTCTAATAAAGCTCATGATGGCTACATTGGCGATTCAGTAATAGGTGAGTGGTGTAATCTCGGAGCTGGCACTACTAATTCAAATATCAAGAATAATGCAAGTACTGTAAAAGTATGGACCACAAAAGGACAAATAAATGCAGGAAAAAAATGTGGCGTTTTTATGGGTGATTATTCAAAAACCTCAATTAATACATCTATTAATACAGGCACAGTAATGGGTGTTTGCAGCAATGTTTTCGAAACCGGGCTGACACCAAAATATATTCCCAATTTTTCCTGGGGCAGTGATGGTTTGCAAAGATATGAGTTGGAAAAGGCATTGATTGATATTGATAACTGGAAAAAATTGAAAGGAAAAGCGATCACGGAAAATGAAAAAACAATTCTTACCTATATCTTTAAAAACTATTAAAACCAAAACATGCGTACACAAATTGCGGCAGCTAACTGGAAGATGAATTTGACTTTTCAGCAAGGAGAAAAACTTTTAGATGATATCCTGGCAGCAGAAATTAAATTAAAAGATCATCAAAAAACAATTTTCGCAGTTCCTTATCCTTACCTGACAATGACCCGAAGTGAAGTTGCAGAAGAAAAGAATTATTATGCAGCATCTCAAAATTGTTATCATAAAAAATCGGGTGCTTATACCGGCGAAGTATCTGTTGAAATGCTTCATTCTTTAAATATCAATTATTGTGTAGTTGGCCACAGTGAAAGAAGAGAATATTTTTTAGAAACAAATGTAATACTTGCAGACAAGGTGAATCTTTGCCTTGAAAGTTTTATTGCTCCCATCTTTTGTTGTGGCGAAGCATTGGCAATTCGTGAAGCGGGTACACAAAACGAATTTGTAACAAAACAGCTCGAGGAGTCTTTATTTCATTTAACCGCAGAGCAAATAAAAGGCATAGTGATCGCATACGAACCAATATGGGCAATTGGTACCGGAAAAACGGCTACAACTGCCCAGGCACAAGAAATGCATGCACATTTACGTTCTGTTATTGCAAGCAAATATGGCGAGGCAATCGCAAACCAGGTTCCTATCCTTTACGGCGGCAGTGTAAAAGCAAACAATGCAAAAGAATTATTTAGCTGCCCGGATGTGGATGGGGGATTGGTTGGTGGCGCTTCGCTGGTTGCAGCTGACTTTATCGAGATCATCCGCTCACTGAAATAAAAATATATACCTGCTCAATATTATATTGTGATCAGCCGAAAGAAACAGCTGCTGCTTAGCATACTGAATATAAGGGTGATTGTAAATAATAAGGAGATC
>VBAS01000253.1 GCA_005882975.1 Bacteroidota bacterium
TTCTTCCATTGGGAAATCCATCCATGTTTGGAATAAATTGAAGATTTGCATTTGCATTGTAGGTAGGATTAGTCAGGCCAAGTACAGCTGCCCATACAATGCCCAGGTTGTTGAAATTAGGATCATTGCGTGGAGTCGGAGGAACTGCCATATTGAGACGAAGCATATCGCCACCATTAGGTAAAAAGTTATTGATAAAAGGTTTACCTGCTGCTAATGGATTGCCGCCTTTACCTGTTGCTAATTGATAAGGTCTGACATTAGGAACACCTGTGTTAAATATCGGCCAGAGATCAACTGAACGTGGCGAGTTTGCAGCTGGTAATAATAAACCTCCAAATGCATTATCTGCAAGTGCAGTACCATTCAATGCTGCATTACCTTTTAATCCATATAAACCATTCTGTCCATTGCCAAATCCAAAACCTGTACCACCAAAAGCACAAGCCAATGAATTTTTCTGAATACGCAGTTTTGATAATGCCGGAACAGCCGTTCCAAACAATGCATCATCCATGTAAAGACCAAGCTCAGGATTATAGAAATATTTTCCAAATGTGCTCAATCTTTCAAGATCCTGGTAAGGGGTTAACGCATTCCAATAATCTTTGTATCCGATGGGTACAATAACTTCATTTGTAAGTGGCATACCAAGACGTGAAACCTGGATCCACGGTCCACTGCTACTGGTTCCGTTATTTTCATTTTCAAAATCCTTATAGTCTTTCAATACAGATATTTTCTGACGACTTGCCGAAGCCCACACACCAATTACATAATCAGGATCGAGAATGTTGGCCGCCTGTGACACTGATTTATGATCTTTTTGTAGTGCAGAAATATCTACTTGCAATGCAATTGTAGAAACATTCAAACATTTCAATCCATCGATCGATTGTGTACCTGTAGTACGTGGCGCATCGCCAAGGTCAAAAACTCCACCAAGGTCAACAAAGAATGGATCATCAGAAGTACCACAAAAAACTTTTTCCCCACTTGTTGCATTAGCAATTGAACTTTGGATCAAAGATTCGTAGTTAGGAGCATTCAATCCAACGGGTGAGCTAATTGAACGAGGACCGATATTTGGCGGAGGTACAACTCCATTGGAAACAACGATACTGAAACTTTTACCTCCATTTGTGCTTTTTTCAAGTTTGTAAGTCGTTTTTAAATTTTGTTTTCCTAATCGGATATTAAAAAAAGTAGTTGGGTCCTCGTTTACTTTTTTAAAAGTAAAACGATAAGTAATGTCATCCCCCTGGGTTGCAACATTATTGTCAATATGAATTTCATAACGGATATCCTCCCCAAAGGAATAATAATTAGGTCCGCCCTGTGGCAACTGGCCGGGAACATAGCAGGCTATGATAGTTACTTTGTTTGGGTCATCCGGACTGCGGAATGCATACAAGTCTGTATTATCCGCCAACGGATCATTAGCAATAAGCGGTGCTTCTCTGTGGCTCGATGCAAATGCTCCATAAGGGAACATATTGATCAGCATCGTCAGCAGCAGGATCGAAGCGTAGATCTTTTTTCTTTTCATGTCATTTAATTTTAGTTTAAAAAAAGCATTCATCAGGCAAACCATAAATGATTGCCCAACAGTTCTACACATTGGTTAAATGGGATAATCAGGGGGTAAGACGGAAATAAGAATATGTGATTAATGCTACCGGATATTAATTACGAAAGAAAAGGAGTAGTGGTTTTACAAAATAAAAAAAGGCTGTTCCTTTAGGGAACAGCCTTGCTTGTGCTTAGATGGAATAAGGAATGGGCTACATTTTTACAAGTCGTATAGTCTTTAGATTTTTACCTTGTCTTATCTCAGCCATATACATACCATTGATATATCGTTCACCAACACGTAATGTTTCCATCGGTTGCAGTCCTTGTCTTTCTTCTATCAATCTTCCTTGTGCATCAAATATTCTCATGCTTATTTTTTCATCGCTGCTTGTAATTACATTCATTATGAAACTTGTTGAAGTGGGATTGCCTAAAACTTTTACATCGAACAATCTGTCTTTCGCTTTGGTTACTTCCGGCTGAATGTTGCTGCCAGATGATCTTGTTAAGATTCCGCTGCTTACAGTAAATTGATAACAGCCTAACGAATTGGTACCACTTACTCTTACATAATATGTTCCGTTAAGTCCATTATACTGCTTAGCTGTAGCTGATGAAGAAGTCGGCGCTATGATCGTAGTGCCATTAGATGCTACAAGATCGAAAGTAACTGCTGTTGCCGGTTGCACAAAAGCTATTGTATAATTACCCGTCCACATGCAGTCCCCAGTTTATAGTAATCAAGATCCCCTGCTATTCCAATGCGGGCCGAAATTGCTGTTCCAGGACTGATCGGCGCTGCTTTAGCTTTGGCATTATTATTATTGTTTCCGATGTTATTAGGTGCACCTTCATATTCATCAGAACCATTATCGGTAATATTTACCGCTTTTGTAGCAATACATCCATTGACATCTTTTATAGTAACTGTATAGCTACCTGCCGGCAGGTTTTTGAACACCGGTGATGTTTGATAATTCAATCCGTTAATGCTGTATCGGTATGGATCGGGAGCAGGATATTGTGTTCCACCTGAACCCTGTGCTGTAAATGAACCCAAACTATTACATCCTGTTACATTTATTATGTTTGGATTAGGTACAGTAACAGTAACCACAGATACAGGTCCACGAACTGTATCTCTTCTTGATACGGAGCATCCACTTCCTATATCTGTAACAGTAATTCTATAATTATTGCCCACTGCAAGGTTAAATCTGTCTTGAGTAGTAGCGCCGTTATTCCATAGATAAGTGAAGCCGCTGCCGCTACCTCCTGTTACTGTAATATCAATTGACCCGGTTGCTGCTCCGAAGCATAATACATTTGTTATATCAGCAGAAACATTAATCACCGGATATTCAGGCAAGGTTACATTTAAGTTAGCAGAACATCCATTGGCATCTGTAACAAGTACTGAATAGTTTCCTGCAGCTATGTTATTCGGATCTTGTACTGTAGAAGTAAATCCATTTGGCCCGGTCCAGTTATAAATTTTTCCTCCGCTGCCACCGCTTACGGTTATATAGATCCTTCCTGTGTTGGCACCACCACATGTTTTTCGCAGGCTATCCAATACAACTGTCAATGCTGCCGGTTGGTTAAGTGTTCTTGAAACAAAATCAGAACAGCCATTGGCATCTTTAATTCCAACTACATACACACCTGCCGCCAGATTGTTGAATGTATTACTTGTTTGGAAGGACGAGCCATTTAAATTATAAGTAAACGGCGCTGTTCCGCTACTGGTACCAGTTATTGTAATGCTACCGTTTGATCCACCAAAACAACTTACATGTACAAGACTTGTAATTGGATTGATCGGTGAACTACCGGTAATGGTATATGAACCAGACGCGATGCAATTATGAGCATCGGTAACAGTAACCGAATACAAACCTGCGGGAACATTATTGATCGATGCCGTAGTTGCCCCGTTGCTCCATAAGTAAGTATAAGGTAATGTACCGCCAGAAACTGTTGCTGTCGCACTTCCATTACAAGAAGCTGAAGTACCCGTAAGATTTACTACTAACAGTGCTGGCTGTGTTACTTCATAACTTGATGATTTGGTACAACCATTACCGTCGGTTACTGTTACTGTGTAAATTCCTGTAGCAACATTACTGATGCTTGCATTAGTACTACCGTTACTCCAGAGATATGTATATGGAAGGGTACCGCCACCAACAGTTACAGATGCCGTTCCATTTGAGCCACCGAAACAGCTTACATTAGTTCCCGTACCATTTGCTGTTAACGACGCTGGTTGTGTTACTTCGTAAGAAGCTTGCTTTGTACATCCATTTTTATCTGTAACCGTGACAGTATAAGTACCCGCTGCAAGATTTGAAATTGAACTTGTTGTGGCTCCATTGCTCCATGAATAAGTATAATCAGGAGTGCCACCACCTGCTGTCACAGAAGCCGTGCCATTTGAACCACCAAAGCAACTTACATTAGAACCACCTGGCGATGCTGTTAATGCTGGCGGTTCAGTAATAGTAACATCAATAGTTGTTATGTCAGTGTTTGCATCTAAAATTATATTAGTGCCCAATGCGTCAGTTATTGATAAATGATAAGTGCCTGCGCCAAAGTTGGTCGGATCCTCAACACTTGAACTGAATGATGGATCACCATCTTTTGTCCATGCAAATACAAACGGCGCTACACCATTAAATACTGTAACACTTGCTGTACCATTATTTGCGCCATTACATGTAGCATTTGTAAAACCATCCAAACGTGCCTGTAAAGGTTGCCCATTACATGAACCTGGTACTGGTTGGAAACCTGTTGCAGGGTCATTGTCTGTACCATTAGAGAGATACGGAACATAAATATTATCAAGATCTGTTGAGAATTTACCAACAAGATTTTGAACTGCTGATGAACCATACCAATTGCATGATGCATCAATTGGATAACCTACAGAACCATTATTAATACTCATTGAGTCTGCAGTGAAACTGTTCTCATGTACATTAACTGCGATGTTGGGACCGAGATTTCCGAATCCAGTAAACGGATCGCCAGTACCAGCAGCATTTGTCGGATCAAATACTATGAAGGAATATTTAAAGCCCTGTATTTTATTGTTCAAAATATTTATAACTGCCCCTGCAGGTATAACAGAGTTTGAACCGTTGTCTGAATAAAGAGAAATAGCCGGGCAAACAGGTAATACATTAGCAGGATTTCTTGGCCTAAGATTAGTTCCGCCAAGTGTCAGTTCATTATTTTCAACAATTGCATTTGACAATTTACCCCTAATAACAATTGGCCGGATAAATTGTCCTTCCACAGAACTTAAATCTCCTGAATAACTTATTTTATTTCCACGTATAACAAGTGAAGGGCTCAATACAGTATTAGTAAAAGTAGCATTCAATGTTCCAAGCAAGGTTGTTGTTCCCGGGACCCCTACGCCTATGGCTGTGTTATTTTCTGCTTTAAACAAGTTTGTTGCTCCTATAGCATTACCACCACCACGGGTGTAAAAAGAAAATGGCGAAACACCTGCGCTGCCATCTAGTAAATTGTTGGAAAACTCAACGATTGAAGTCTCAGGTATTGTATTCGAAATATTGAAAGCATTAGTTGTATTATAAATTTTATTTCCATTCATTACCGCATTGCCTATCCGGCCCCCCGTAATTGCAGCCGATGCTCTGTCAATTGTGTTAGTAGAAAAAGTGATCGCATCAATTACCCCAACGTTCCCCATTGCAATTGCTGTGTAGTTTCGTAAAGTTGATCCGCCTACTACAAATGCATTATTCGTTACAATAACATTTTTGAGTCGACTGATATTAATTGCGTTACTGTTACCGGCATCATACTTTTCAAACCTGTTATCATTAATTGTAAATCCTGAATTAACCAATGCAGACACGGCGATTGTACTGGTTCCCTGCCCTTCAAACCTGATTGACGGACTTGTCGAGTTCATTTTTATACGATTCTTTATCAGGCTGATATTATTGTAGTTGCTATTACTAAAAAATACTGCGATCGCTGCCGGGCCCGGATCAAGAACTGCTCCCTGTATTGAAATATCATTACTGCCAATTATCAATGTGGCATTACTTACTATTGATTCCGTATTTCTTACAGTATTCAAGACTCTTTTGTCGTTAGCGTCGTTTGGTGAAAGAAGGTAGTTAGTCCCAAGTATTGTAATCGCTTTACCAATTGTAAGATCAGCAGATAAAACATAAGTACCTGCATCTACAAAAATGCTATCGCCAGCCTGTGCTTCAGTTAAAGCTTTTGTTATAGTTGCAAATGGAGAAGTTGATAAACCATATCCCAATACATCGTCTCCGGCTTTTGTTGTAAATACATCGCCAGCAGTAATTGCATCATTCACATACAATTTATTAACCCTACCTGTACATGAGCCGGGTACTGGTTGAAATCCTGTTGTCAATGGTTCATTGTCTGTTCCATTTACAAGCCATGGCAAATAATCCCCTGTTTCCGGAGATATTTTAGTTATCAATACTTCCGGAACATTTGTATTATAAAAATTACAGGTGGCATTTATATTTTGGCTGATTGCTCCGTTGTCAATGGAGATTGAGTCGTTGGTAAAACTATTGTCATGAATGTTAACCTGTGTTCCGGCAGTAAGATATCCATAACCAATATTGGGTGTAATATTTGAAGCACTTGGATCATAGAAACCAATACTGCTCTTAAATCCATTGATCTTATTATTGGTGATGTTGATAATAGCATTCGAAGGAATTAAACCGCTCTGTGCTCCTGGATCTGTATTAATAAAAATACCGGTTGGTACAGGGGGCAATGCTGGCACCAATGGCAATGATGCATTGATGGCCGTGAAGGTCAGTTCGTTATTGGATATAGTGGTATTAGTATGTTCACCAACGATCATAATACCGCAGTTATTTCCAACATTCGTATTAGCATAATTTCCACTGATATTTATTTTATTGCCTGAAACCGTAGTAGTACCAGAAACGTTTGCGACTGCATAATCAAGCTGTATCATTCCTACAATGCCGTTTATACCATCCACTGCCTGGTTAATTGTATTGTCCTGGATGTTTAAATTATTTACACCTCCATTTGTACCTCCCCTCACAAGGATATTTCGTGCAACTCTTATATTATTGAAAATATTTGATGAGATCGTAATATTGTTACTTACAGCTCCCTGCGGAGTTTGATTATAACCCGCCGAACAACTATCAAACATATTATTGCTAACTAGTAAAGTTTGGACCCTGAAAGGCAAAACCCCAACTTGTAATTTCTTTACATAGTTATTTGTAAAGATCACATTACTTACGTCTGCATTACCAGCTGTTCGCAAAGCAAATCCTCTGAATGGAGAAGCATTGAGTTCAATAAAAGTATTATTATCGATCCATGAACTACTGACTGCGCTAATGAACACCCCATCTCCGGAAGAAGCATCCTGTCTTTCAAAACGATTATCAGTAATTGCATAATCCAATGCTGTTATTGGCGATAAAGAAGATCCTGACAAACTAACAGTGCTTGCTGTGGTTGCCATATCAAAATAATTCTTATCCATTTTAATATGACTGAAATTACCACTCATTGAAATTGCTGTGTTCGATGATATTCTCATCCCGTTTACAATGATCCAGTCTGCCCCCATCACCAATGTCCCCCCCGTAATTCTCGATTCTGCATTTCGTCCTGTGTTATATAATGTTTTATTGCTGGCATTATTTGGAGAGATAAGGTAATTAGAACCGAGGATCGTTATCGATTTATTAATCGTAAGGTTGGCCATTGCATAAGTACCTGCATCAACAAAAATCGTATCACCAGCTGATGCTTTTGTAAGAGCTGCACCGATAGTAAGTAGTGGCGCAGATGGAATACCCGGATTTGCATCGTTACCAACCGGGTTAACCCCGGTGCTAAATACATCCCCGGTTAAGCTATTATCATTTACATAAAATTTATTTTGCCTTCCGATGCATATACCTTGCAGAGATTGAAAACCGATAGCATTGCTGTTATCAGTTCCGTTAGTTAACCATGGAGTATAGCTAACATTACCTGACATGTTCGGAATAATAACCCCAGCATCTGTTGTTCCATACCAGTTACAAGTCGCATTAACATTTACAGAATGAACATTCTGTAAAAAATTGCCTGTGATCCTTGTGATGCTGTTATTATGCACCTGCGCTGTTTGAAGAGAGCCAATCATCATTCCAAAACCATTGAAATTAATAATGGAATTATTAGTAGCAGTAAATGAAGCAAGGTTACCATCACCACCATAGCCGGCAATAAAACCCATACCATAGTTCGCACCATTCAGATCTATCACATTATTGGAAGCAGTTGCAGTAAGCCCGTTTCCTGCAAAAAGAGATCCTACATAACTGATATGATGAACATAGTTACTATTACCAATAGCTGTACGTGATTGTGCACTAATGGAAGAGAAATAAAATCCATCATTAACATATCGCAATTCACAATTAGAAACACGACCTCCTCCCTGTATAAAAATGCCATGTTGCTCGTCTGCAATGGTGCCATCAATAGTCATGCTTTCTATAATTACATTATTCAATCCCTGTACTGTCTGTATGATCCCTGTTTCACCCGTACCGGGAAGAGGAACAACATGCGCCGGGCCATTAAGAATTGTAACACCCATACCAGCGCCGTGTATGGTGATATTCTTAGTAATATCAACCTGCTCAGAATAATTACCTGCATCCACATAAATAATATCACCAGCCACAACTCTTGCTAATGCTTCAGTAATAGTCGCCAATGGAGCAGCAGGAGTGCCACTATTAGCATTATTACCAACAGCTGTGGTAAAAACATCACCAGTTATATTATTATCATTTACATAAAAGCTATTTCCTCCTTCGCCGCAAGAACCTGCTACCGGTATAAAACTGTAATTACCATAAGTTGTGTTGGTGTTTGTTCCATTTGTTAAGAAAGGTGTATAAGAAATGAGACCACTCACCTTTGAAGCGATCGTTACCGCATCAGTGGTACCGTACCAGTTACAGGTAGCAATGCCAAGACTGTTGCTAGATTGCTCTATTGCATGCTGACCAGTACCAAGAATACTGTTTTGAGTAATAGTTGTATTGTAGCTATTTGCTAAAAATCCCTGTGCATTATAATTGTTAATTGAATTGCCAATGGCTGTAAATTTAACGAGTGGCCCAAAATCCAAACCGGCAAAAACACCCGCAGCAAATCCAGGATTGAGCATATCAATCGTATTATTAATAAGCATTACGGTCAATCCACTTCCCTGGCAGTTGACTCCAATGTAATCAACGTTTATATAATTATTTTCTATTATTGCAGTTTTTACTGCGGGGTCGACTCTGAAAAATATTCCCTGGCTACCGCCAATCAGCCTGCAATTCTTAACGCTACCCCCTGTTTGTAAAATAATTGGAGTAATTCCTATTGAAGGATCACCACTTATTGACATATCTCGTATATGTACATCACCGATATTCTGCGCAGATTGAATAGTTCCTTGCTCTGTAAATGGTCCCGGCGGTGGATTAGTAACGGCTGGCTTCCATACAATAGTAACACCAGAGTTAACGCCAAAAAGAGAAAGACCTTTAGTCAGAGTTACCTGTTCAAAATAAACGCCGGCGTCAACATAAATAATACTTCCTTCCACAGCAACATCTGCCGCATGTTGAATGGTGGCAAATGGCAAAGCGGCTGTACCAGGGTTTGTATCACTGCCAATATTGCTTGTAAATACATCATTAGCTATACTATTGTCATTTACATAATAAGTGGTTTGGGAGAAAGCTAAATTTAATATTAATAACAAAACAAGGGTGGTGCAGATCCGTTTCATAATAGTCGTTTATTTATTAGAATGGTGGCTTGTAAAAATTTAATACTGCTAATGGTTGTGCAAAAACAAAAACTGTGATGGCTTTCAACAGGTATAAGAATGGAAATAAAAGAGGAAAACACTTTTCAAAAAATCACTGGATAAAAATGACCCGTATCGATTGACAAAACAATTCCCCATTCGGGGGTAGGTTCATAGTAATTTTACCTTATTCAATGCTTCGATCTTATTCTTCACTTTTAATTTCTTATAGATCCTTTTTAAATGTTTCTTTATTGTTTCAGGGCTCACCTTCAACGGTTCGGAAATTTTTTTATATGTAAACCCTTTTGAGAGGAGATATAACACCTGCTTCTCCCTTGGAGTTAATATAATATCAGCATTCTTCAATTGAATGATTTGGCGTCTATCGGTAAAAATGAAGTTGGAGAAACAATAAAACAATTCCCCATTTGGGGGAATGTTATTAAAGAAGCCGGAATTTATTCACTGCCTCAATTTTATTTTGTACATGTAGTTTTTGATAAATATTCTTGAGATGTTTCTTTACAGTTTCAGTACCCACACCTAACTCCTGGGCAATTTCTTTATACAATAAACCTTTTGAAAGAAGTTCAAGTACATCTTTTTCACGCAGGCTTAATAATGAATGTACTTCGGTCAGGGTAGGTTTCTGAAAAGAGTTGATGACTTTGCGTGCAATATATGGACTCATTGGCGATCCGCCATTATACAGATCATGAATAGCCCTTAGAATCTCTTCCGCCGTGACAGGGACTTTTAAAATATAACCAGATGCGCCGCTTTTCAATGCCTCAAAAATTGTATCGTTATCATCATGAATACTGCAAACCATAAATTGTGTTTGAGGCATAATGGTTTTCAGCTTCGTTATTAGTTCCGTTCCTTT
>VBAS01000418.1:0-353 GCA_005882975.1 Bacteroidota bacterium
TGATTATCATTTTGCAAAAATAAAAGAAAGCTTATGTATGCAGTAAAAAAAGAAACTACAATACGTTCAATACCTGTTCCTTTGCTTTTTCCAATTCATCTTTCATAAGCACTACGCATTTTTGAATAGAAGCATCATAAGCTTTGGAGCCGGTAGTATTAATTTCTCTTCCTATTTCCTGGAGAACAAAAGAAAGTTTTTTTCCTTTTGATTCATCAGCATCGGCAAGCATTGATTTGAAATAGTCACAATGATTTTTAAGGCGAACCTGTTCTTCGGTAATATCAATTTTTTCTATGTAGTAAATGAGTTCCTGTTCAAGGCGGTTGTCATCATAGTTTTCTTTACCTACA
>VBAS01000418.1:541-4232 GCA_005882975.1 Bacteroidota bacterium
CCATTCTGAAGCAGAAAGCGTTTCACTGCTGGGAGTAATTACTTCGGGCAGCTTGACAAGCGTACTCAGGATATGGGAAGCGTCTAAATTGAGGGCGGCTGATAATTCTGCAAGAGGTTTATAATAAGCTTTGGCAAGATCGGTATTGATGGTGACCGGTTTGGCATCGCCGGTTTCTTTTAAGCTAATAGTGCAATCAATACTGCCACGGCTTAATTTTTCTGATAGCATCCGGCGAATATCAAATTCAAAAGGTTTTAAAATGCCGGGAATCTTTAATTGTAATTCAAACTGTTTTCCGTTCAATGATTTTATATCTACTAAAAAAGTTTTATTACCAACATTTTCTTCGGCCCTTCCAAAACCAGTCATTGATTTCAACATGCACTTAAGTTTTTATTCGGGTAAAGGTATTTTAATTCCCTGATTTGTTTTTTTTATTAATTATTGTTAGAAGTATTTATATATAGATGATCTCTGAATGATATAAATATTGAAAGAGAATGAAACATTATTAGAATCTATGTAATAAAAAAATCCCCCGGAAAACCAGGGGATCATTTATATAAGACGGGTTAGTAAGTACCGGGAATTAAATTCCCGACACAATATTATAACTAATTTTTATTAACCAAAAAATATTTTCAATATTTTTTATTAACATTTTAAATCATCTTGTGGATAAGCCAACACCTGTTTACAATGAATAGACTGATCATTTCATAAACAATCATCAATCTTATCTTCTTTATCTTGTTGAAATATAATTTATATCATCTTTTGAAACCCTTGTCCAGTCAATATCACAATAGTTCACCATTAATAAAAATAAATTGCATGACTTAAATGAGTCATTGATCTTTAAATAATAATTGATTAACATCATGCTATCATAATAGCTAATAAACAAGCATAAATTTTTTTTGAGTCCAATATTAAAAATTGAATGAAAACGATTGATTAACATTATATCGACCAACTCACAGCTTATTACCTTTACTTAAATTTTATAGTATGCGTTTTGAAAAACCTGTTCCTGTTACAACAATTGCCACACTTATCGGTGCGGAATTGGTCGGGAATAAAAATGGAAATGCAACCGGGATCAATGAAATACATAAAGTAGAACAGGGAGATATTGTATTTGTTGATCATCCCAAGTATTATGACAAATGTATTAATTCAGCTGCTTCATTTATTATCATTAATAAAAAAACCGATTGCCGATGGCAAGGCATTGCTTATAGTGGATGATCCTTTCGAAGCATATTTAAAAATTGTTAATCATTATCGTCCTTTCAATCCTTCTATGAGGATGATAAGTGATTCAGCAACTATTGATGAAGCGACTGTTATTATGCCCAATGCTTATATAGGTAATCATGTAAGCATCGGTAAAAATTGTATTATTTATCCTAATGTAACTATACTTGATTATTGTATTATAGGAGACAATGTGGTTATCCAGCCGGGCACAATAATAGGAAGCGACGCTTTTTATTACAATAAGAAAACTAGCAGAGATGTGCATTATAAGAAAATGACCAGTTGCGGCCGGGTTGTTATCGAAAATGCAGTGGAAATAGGTGCCGGCTGTACTATTGACCGGGGAGTTAGCGGAGATACCATAATAGGACGGGGAACAAAAATTGATAACCTCGTACATATTGGCCATGATACCGTAATTGGCAAAAACTGCATGCTGGCCGCACAGGTAGGTATTGCCGGAGCAACAACTTTAGAAGACAATGTGATTCTTTGGGGACAGGTAGGTGTAAGTAAAACGCTGACGATTGGCAAAAACGCAGTGCTCTATGCACAAAGTGGCGTTCCGGCTTCTCTCGAAGGAGGAAAAAGTTATTTCGGTTCACCAGCTATAGAAGCCAAAGAAAAAATGAAAGAGATCGTTTGGATAAAACGCATCCCCGAGTTATGGGAAAAAATTAGAAACAACGATTAAGGGTTGTAATCATAAGGTAGTTGATCAGCCAAATTTTTCCAGCTCCAATATCCTTGGTTCACCCAATCTTTCTGGTCATAATAATATCCATTTTCTTTTATAGCGATACCATCTTTCATATCAATATAAGAGATCTGGGTGCTTACATTTTTTGGCATACCAAATTTTTTAAGATATTCCGGTTCTGGTTTTTTCTTTGTGTAAGTAATACTTATTTTTCTTGGAAACCATATTTCAACCTGCATGGTACTATCCAATGCACCATAATAAGTGGTATCATATGGGTCGGACACCTTATTGAATTTAGAGTTATTGTTCTCATCCAGCATATCAATTGTCCAGCCATCTTCTGACAAAGTGCTGTCATAATAACTTCGCATAAACTGTAGCTTGGAACCATAGTATGCTTTATTGCGATTGGTAGCCCATATTTTTTTCAAACTATCGCTGCCATCTTTTTCTGCATACAAACAATAACCACGATAAGAATTAATGTCTGTGTTGTAATAATAAACGAATGAATCCAACTGATAACGAAGATCATAGCCCAGTGCCAGGTTGCTTATTTGAATAGGTTCTGTAGTTAATACTTTTAATTTATTGCTTCGTTTATAATAATAAAACTTCAACGCTTCATGATTCAGTAAAACACATTTAGCGGCGTTAGGAGTAGAGCCAATAAAATTTTTGATAAAGAAGTCCCCATATTTCTCCCATCCATCAGCTACTTCATTGCTGCTTTTTATTATTACTTCACTCAGGCTTTTATCTTCTTTTATTAATAAAATTTCCAGTTTATTATTTTCGCTGCCGCTGATACGAATTTGTTGGGTTTGATAGCCCGTATAACTTATCACAAGATCATATCCGCCGGATTTTAATTGCAAAGAAAATTCTCCCTGCTTATTAGTAACTGTACCCGATGTAGTGTTTTGACAAAATACAGAAGCGGCTGGCAAGGGCTCCCTGGTAGAAGAATCCATTACTACACCGGTAACGGTGAACTGAGAATTAGCTTTGAAAACAAGAAATAAGAAAGAAAAAATGCAAGCCAGTTGTTTCATAGAAAGTTTGATTAGTGTTTAAAGATAAGCCAAGTGCCGAAACAGTTGCATAGTACTTGTTCTATGAAAACTACTTTTAGTAATGTATTGGCAATTTATACTGCGGACATATATTTTTCGCAGGCTTTTTTGATACTTAGTTCAAGTGGGGTAAAGGAAAAGCCGGGAAAGGTTTTTAATATTTTATCATTTTCAAAATAAGTTTGGCTTTGAGCTACTCTTGCGCTTTCTTTTGTCAGAAGAGGGTTTTTACCTGTAAGTATTGATTTTAGTTTTTCCAAACGCCAGGCTATTCCCATTATAAATGGAGTTGCATCTTTTGATGGTTTCTTTTTTGCAAAACCATCGGCAATAATATCCTGTAATTTTTTAAACGACCATGTATCGCCATTAATAATGAAACGTTCGGAATCAATATTACTTTCCATTAGCAACAAAGTAATTTTTGCTACATCCTCCACATCTACAAATCCATTGATGCCCGGGCTATACCATGGGAATTCTTTGTAAATATTTTTAAAAATTGCACAGCTTCCCGTATTCCAATCACCATATCCAAGAACAGTAGAAGGATTAAGTATTACTGCATTCAGGCCTTCACTTATGCCTCGCCATACTTCCAGTTCAGCATTTCGTTTGCTCTTGGCATAGTGCGTATTCATTTTAT
>VBAS01000419.1 GCA_005882975.1 Bacteroidota bacterium
ATTTAATTATATAGCTGCCAAACATTCTTGCTTCAAACAACTCTTCCCATGTCATTCGGCTATTACCCATGTTCTTTGGATTGTAAACTTCATAACGAGCAAGTGTTGCTCTGAGATCAGGATAATATACCCAGAATAATGGAGTAACACCTCTTTCAGTAACGCCATCTGGTCCTACAAGTGTTTTCATTGGTGCAATACCGAGAATACGGACAAACATTCGGCTAGCCTCACGATCGAATACCCATTCTTCTTTAAGTCTGAATTTAACTATCTCATCAGGATTCAACTTATTGCAGTTAACAACATACTTAACGATTTTAGTAGGATCGTTCAAATCGTACACTGCATTAGTATCGCATTGCCCCCCACCACCACTAATAGCTTTTTCGAAACCAGCAGAATCAAGAAATGTTGTAAACCTATCATCATCTGCGCTAAATGCAATAGCATTTCCGTTCTTTAACTGGTCTCTAACCGCCTTTACTAAAATACTTACGAAGCGTTGGTCGCCATTATCATCCTGTGCCTGGTAACGAAATGGGAGGTTAATTTTTTCCCGAATGTCAATATCTCGCCACACTCTTTGTGTATACAACGCATCATCGGCTCTCAAATATTCATAATCTAAGGGAATACGGTCTTTCAACATTCTTTTATCTGTAACTGCATCTAACCTCAACGAAGGTTTTGTGCTGTCACCAAATCCTCCCACTTGCGGGGCCATTTCGATTGGTACATTCCCATAAGGATTATATTTTTGAACAGTTGCAGGATTTGTGTTTTGCTGAACGCTTTGCTGTTGCGTAGTAGTGTCCGGCTTGGCCGTGTTATTGCCTCTTGTAGTTCTTCCGCGCCGTTGTGCATCGGCCACCACTGTAACAACAGTTAACAGTACAGCAGAAAAAATCACATGTTTAAAAAATTGATTTCGCATTATTGTTCTTTTATTTCAAATAAAAAATAAGCGGTGTAAGCTTTCTTCTTCTTCCATCCGGACCTACAGCATAAATATCTTCAATTGTAACGAAAGATCCCGCCCTGCATCTATTAACTATATTTTTTGCCTCACCCCATTCTGCACCAGTGTTATTGGCCTCCATAATATCATCGAAACCTGCACCATCTCCAGTTATACGGAAACTTGTAACATTAAATTGAGTTTTGTAGTAAAAATTTTCTACCATAGCTCTAACACCGGCTTGACTTTTAAAATATGCAGCCTGGATATTACCGCTTTTATTTGTACCAACCATTGGCGTTGGATCTGGAATTGAACGAACACGGAATGGCATCCTGGTTGTTTTTCCATCAGGTGTTACTACAGAAATAAAACATTCATCCGTTTCTTGTGTAACACGAACGGTACGATGAGCGCCGCTTCCATTCATTATGCCACCCCCTCCAGTTATTGAGGCTTTTATCTGATCTACACTACCACTACCTGAAATCGTAACTGGATTGTCAACACCAATGAACAATACATTCATATTATCGAGCTGAACGGCTGCGCTGGATTGTCCAACCATATATTCAACTGATTTCGTAATGGTTTGAATTTTTCCATCCTGGTCAGTATACCTGATAACAACAGGAATCGAGTTGCTACCAATTCTATCAGCTTTAAATTTATAATGCGCTGCTCCATCTTCACCAAGTTGAGCAGTCGATCCTCCGATTGTAATACTAGGCGTAACAGCTTTACTAAAACCACCTACTCCGGCTGTTATTTCAATTTCCTGGCCAGGCAGAGCATTTGTTGTATTTGCTATAGCAATTGCTGCAAAAGCATCTTGTCTATAAACAACTTTCCCGACTTGCTCATGACAGAAACTTGTTACTTTATTCTCAGAAGTCTTTACATCGTTTTGAAACTTACTAAGAATGGTCATAGCCGCCACAGTAGGCACCATGTGGAAATAAGCTGCTTCCCATGTCCTGTTACTTTTATTCTTTGTTTTAGGCATGTCTGTATTGATCGGAAGCGAAGTAGTGAAATTCTTTGAGATCAGTGAATCGACCTTAAGGACATTGGCTTTATATTCTTCTAATTTACTTTTCAGAAGTTTTCCATCCCCTTTCTCCACCATTACCCTGGTTGTCACATCCAAATTATCAATTCCTTTATCCTTATCTGATGTAGGATCATACTTTGCACCGTCAGCTATCTTTTTCTTAAGACCATCTATGAAATCATACATCTCTTTAGATAAGGACTGAACTTGTTCTGCTTTTGCATACCAGATCTTTGCTCTTTCAGCAGTACCTGGATCGGATTGCTTTTCTTTTAATGAAGTCATGATCTCATTTGTAGATGCTGATACGACCTCATTAGTCTTTTCCAGACTATTGTTTACGGTTTTAAAGGCATTGAGGATCTCTGATGATACGTTTAGTGCAAGCAGGGCTGTCAGCACCAGGTACATCATATTGATCATCTTTTGCCGGGGTTCACGAGGTAAAGACATGACATGACATTTATGGTTTTTCTTCCCGACCTGATCGGGATTTGTTATTAAATGGTGACAAGTATCACGGATACGGATTTCGTACTCTATAAAACGAAACCTTTATTCTTTTTATGCCTTGCCTTGCATAGCGCTAAGCATATTGCCATAGATCTGGTTCAGCTTACCAAGATTGCCCGCCAATGTTGAGATCTGGTTATGTGCTTTTTTAGCATCATCAACACTGCCTGACATAGCATCTGAAGCTTGTACCAAGTTATTGTAAAACCTGTTCATTGCTTTCAGGTGATTATTGGTATCCTGAAGTTCCAGTTCGTAAATGGTATTTAGAGAAGAAAGATTTTTTGTAAGCACTTGTACTTGCTCATGAAACTGTTTGGTGCCTTCAGCAGCCACATTAAAGCTCTGAGCTGAGTTTGAAGCACTCACATAAGCATCTTTCATTTGACCAAGAGCATTTGCTGCTTCACGTGTCTTAGCAGAATAATCATTAGTAGCTGAAATAGCATCACTAACATCGCTCATTTTATCTACAGTAGTACCTAATTTTTTAAAGTTTTCGCCAAGACGACCAAGATTTGCCGGTGTAATATCTGCAGCTGACAACATATCTTCCATTTTTGTCAATGCAGGGTTTCCTGTTGAACCGGGTAAAG
>VBAS01000420.1 GCA_005882975.1 Bacteroidota bacterium
AAAAAAGAATTGGGAAAAAGTATACAAGCCCAGGAGAAATTTATGAACCGGCTTATAATATTTAGCAGTTGTGTAGTGCCTGTATTTTTGTTTTACCCAGCTCTTCCATGTTTTTCTCGGTATGGATAATGTTGCGGCATCCTTATCGATCACCACAGCAACATTTTTTTTGTTCGCTGATTTATTTACAAACAGGTCATCATCGCCGCCGGGTATATGATTGATGGATGAAAATCCTTTTTGTTTGAAAAATAATCCTTTTTTATAAGAAAGATTGCGTCCCACACCCATATAAGGAATACCTGCCAATGCAAAGGATAGATATTGAATAGCCGAATGAAAAGTTTCAAACCTGATGAGCTTGTTTAGCAAACCCGGTCGTTTATGATAAGCACCGTAGCCAAGAACGATCTCAACCCCATCCTGGTAAGCGTCCTGCATTTTTTGTATCCAATGTTCGCTTGCAGGCACACAATCGGCATCAGTTAAAAGCATCACTTCATGATTTGCTTCTTTAATTCCTATGCTTAAAGGATATTTTTTTCCATTGATCAGTTTTGCCTCCTGTGTTAGTTCAACTACATGTAATTTGTCTTTAAACGTTTTTTTCAGTTCTTGCAAAATGTATTTGGAGTCGTCAACAGAATTATCATTGACTGCAATTATTTCATAAGTGGACGAGTATTCCTGTACTAATAAACCGGGAAGATGCCGGGCAAGGTTTTCATCTTCATCTCTTGCACACACAATTACCGATACAGGATGTTGTTGGGTCCTTGGTTTCTTTTTTAATTTGTAAAATGCCACGCGGCTGAAAAACCAGAGATAATAAAATAATTGGATAACTGTAACTGCAGCAAATGCATAAAAAACTATTTGCCACCAATTGATGTGTTGTAAAAATGTAAGATCCATAGTTGCTTGTGGCTGCGAAAATAGGGCAGAGCAATGTTACAGTTTTTAAATTGATTTCACAGTGTGTTGAAAAGAAAAGGTTCTGATTGCCATAAATTTTATATTGCATCCGTTTATGCCCTCTTTAAAATTTGAATTAGAACATACAGAACAGAATGCTAAAGCCAGAGCCGGAACAATTACTACGGACCATGGAGAAATTTCTACGCCTATTTTTATGCCTGTTGGTACTGTTGGCAGCGTAAAAGCAGTTACACAACATCAGCTTGCTAATGATGTAAAAGCGCAGATCATTCTGGGAAACACATATCACTTGTATTTGAGGCCGGGATTAGAAACAATTGAAAAAGCAGGGGGAATACATAAATTCCTTAATTGGAAAAAACCGATCCTTACTGACAGCGGAGGGTACCAGGTTTTTTCCTTAGCAGGCACACGAAAGATAAAAGAGGAAGGCGTTACTTTTCAAAGTCATATTGATGGCAGCCGGCATTTGTTTTCCCCGGAAAGAGTAATGGATATTCAACGAAGCATTGGCGCCGATATAATTATGGCTTTTGATGAATGCCCGCCTGGTGGCAGCGACCATAAGTATGCAAAAAAAAGTATGGAATTAACACATCGCTGGCTTGACAGGTGCTTTAACCAGTTTAATGCCAACGGTGAGAAATATAGTTATACACAAAATTTATTTCCAATTGTACAAGGCGGCACACATAAAGATCTTAGAAAAGAATCATGCGACTATATTGTTTCAAAAAACGCAACTGGTAATGCGATAGGTGGATTAAGTGTCGGCGAACCAGAACCAACAATGTATGAGATATGTGATTTCTGTTGCGATCATTTACCAAAAGATAAGCCCCGTTATCTAATGGGTGTTGGTACTCCGTGGAATATTTTGGAATGTATAAGCTTGGGTATTGATATGTTTGATTGTGTAATGCCAACAAGAAATGGACGCAATGCGATGTTGTTTACTACAAAAGGCATCATTAATATTGATAATAAAAAATGGGAACATGATTTTTCTCCTATCGATGATGGATTCGATTGTGAAGTGAGTAATTATTATAGCAAATCTTATTTACGTCATTTATTACGATCAAAAGAAATTCTCGGACTTACCATTGCAAGTATTCATAATCTTGCTTTATACATGTGGCTGGTAGCTGAAGCAAGAAAAAAAATTGAAGAAGATAATTTTTTGCAATGGAAAGAAAGCATGGTCACCCAGTTAAAACAAAAGCTATGATGAAGAGCTGAAACATAGTAGAGCTTCCACTCAGCGGTTTTGTTACTTTAAAGCAAAACTCATTTACCGAATCATTCTTCACAAAATCTTTCATCAATATTCATTTCCTTTGCAAACATTTGAATACTCCATGTAGCGTAAGCTCCATCTTGCTTTGAAAGAAATTTTTTTAGAACAGTTAATAGTAAATGATCATAACCGGTAAGCCGAAAACGGGATTATAGAGTAGGCAATAAAAAGTAGATATGAAAAGAATAAATATTGTTTTATTGATATTTACGGTATGCAATATCAGTGCATGCATTAATCTTGATCATATTTACACGTTTGCAAGTGAATCGGAATCTATCCTCCAAAGCCAATCGGATATAGGATTTTCTTTTTATCAAAGCTGTCTTGAATTTGATTGTCTGGCTGATCCGCCGACTTTAGATAACAAGCTTAGGCTGCCGGAGAAAGAATGCAATTGCGATACTTTTTTAATGGCAGATAAAACTATTCTGATCTTTAATAAGATAATTTCCGAATACCTGGGTACAATGGCAAACTTATCAGATGAAAAAAAAGTAAATTATAACTATGCTGATCTGTCAAAATCCATAGACGCAGAGGCGATCAGGGGTAAATTGAATATCACTTCTGATCAGATAAATGCCGCATCCAAACTTGCGACAGATATTACAAACAAATTATTGGATGCGTATCGGAAAAAAAAGTTGCATGAAGTGATTACCAGTGTAAATGAGGATTTTCAAAAAACGATGGACGCTTATATTATTTGTATTCGTGATTTTCTGCGGGACCAGATCATAGAAAATAGTTTGGATAGATTAAAGAATAATTATTCCACCTATTTAAAAATAAATAATTCCTTATTGACGGCAGAAGGGAAGGAAAGGGTATTGAAAGAATACTTGAGTAAAAAAAGTGCTTTGGAAAAAAGTAAGAAACTGGCAACAAAGTATATTGAATCCTTACAAGCAATTAAAGCAGGACATCAAACAATATTTGAAGAAGCATCGCATCTGGATGAGCAGGCAGTTATCAATATGGTTCTTAAA
>VBAS01000254.1 GCA_005882975.1 Bacteroidota bacterium
ATTTTCGTTTAGAATATTGAAAACATCCTCTGCCACTTCATCAAATTGGGGTGCATTCGCAACCATTTCATCAGTAATGCCAGTAAAAGATTGTATATACCTGGGGATCGGTTGCAGTGGATTTATCAGTGATTCAAATTTTCTTATGACCTTACTGCCGTCAAAAACATGAATGGCGATTTCTGTAATTCCGTTAGCCGATGCGTAACTTCCAGTGGTCTCTATGTCAACAATGGCGTACATTTCAGCAAAATGTTTTCAGATAAAGTTTAAGGTTGAGATTAAGATTAAAAAAGCAAACTAAGTTCGCAAAATATTTGCTATGAAGGAAGATAAATTTTTAATGTTCCGAAACAGGCTGGAAAAGGTTTACAGGCATCTTGGCAAGCAGGCAAAACGGCTCGGGGTTACCTGTTACCGGCTTTATGATCACGATCTCCCTGAGTTTCCTTTTTGTATTGAGATATATGAACAGAATATTTATGTAGCTGAATACAAACGCCGGCATGGAATGAATGAAGATGAGCACGATGAATGGATGAAACGAAGCATTGTTGCTATTTGTGAAATTTTAAAAGTAAGCGATGAAAATATCTTTCTAAAGCTTCGGCAAAGAAAACCTGGTCGCCTCGGGCAATATCAAAAAACGGCAGGAAAGCAATCAGAATTTATTGTAAAAGAAAATAACCTGAAGTTTATCGTTAACCTAAGCGATTATCTTGATACAGGTTTGTTTTTAGATCACCGGGTCACAAGAGAAAAGGTTAAAACTGAGGTTAAGGAAAAAAAAGTCTTAAACCTATTTTCTTACACCGGTTCGTTTTCGGTGTATGGCGCATCCGGTAAAGCCAATGAAGTAGTGACAGTTGATCTTTCAAAAACGTATTTAGAGTGGGCAAAAAGAAATATGCAGCTTAATGGTTTTGCGGATACAAATAAATATAAATTTATCCAGGCTGACGTTTTGCAATATCTAAAAACTATTTCGCAAAATTCTTTCGACATAATTATATTTGATCCGCCAACATTCAGCAATAGCAAACGAATGGAAGATATTCTTGATATCCAACGTGATCATGGGAAACTCATCAATGATTGCATACGGATTTTAAAACCAGGAGGAAAAATTTATTTCAGCACCAACTATAAAAAATTTGTTTTGGACATCGCAACTATTAGAACTTCATTAATAAAAGATATAACAAAGCAAACTACTCCATTTGATTTTGAAGGGAGGATAAACCGTGTTTGTTATCTTATAGAAAAATAAAACCGTCTTATATTAAGTAAGACGGTTTATAAGTGTACTAAGAATTTTATTAATATAAATAATTCAAAGCTGTTTTATCATTATTATTAAACGGACGGTTTGTTGTTGCGCTTAAACAGGCAAGCATCCATGATCCAGAATCCGGTCCGGATGGCGTACCTGGTATAAGGACTGCGCCTACACCTGAAGATCCTTCATTGGTCGGAGATCCTCCGCAACTATAACTTCTATCCATATAATCCGTGTGGCGGAAACCGATGCAATGACCAACTTCATGTGCAATGACTGTTGTCATAAATCCGGCACTGTAATTCTGATAAGCCTTATTATATTTTACCGTACTATAAGGATCGCCGTTGCTGCCGGGAAATCCGGATGAAGCGATATAGTTTGCGCCGTTAATAAGTCTTATAACAATGTCTCCGCCAGAAGATGCTCTGCTCATTGTTATCCTTAAATTTTGGGCATTGTAACGTGCAATAGCTGCATCAATTGCGGAAGAAAGACCAGCACTTATAGCACCGCTGCTGCTAATTGTAATATTTCTTGGTAATGCCGTAACAAGCTGCGTCGTACGATACTGCTCATTATTTGCAATCCGCAGGTAATTTCCACCAGGCGTTGTATTCAAATAGTCTTCTGTAAGAATAATATCTCCTTCAACGAGATAACCTTCTTCAACCTTTTGAACGTCTGAAGTACCAAATCCGTGATCGCTGATCTTGGCAAGAGTTTCTTCGGAAATTTGATCTTTTGCTGTGTCTTTCGCTTCCTTTTTGCAAGAGGTAATTGCAAGGCCGGCAATAAGCAGGAAGGCCAATGGTTTAAACATTTGTCTCATGTGAGTTTGTTTTAGCGTTATTGAATAAGGTGAGTATTAAAAAATACAGGTGGGGTATTTCAGTCTGAAAAGGTAAAGGTTTTTTTTAGATACTAACAAATGTTTTGCAATTTTTTTTAGGGATGTGTCGGATTTGTACGAAGGTTCAACATCGGGCATGAGTGGGTATTAAGAAATCAATATTTTTAATAAATGAAAACTGCCTGTTATCGCGGGAGTACGTATCTGGTGAGGATCTTAATTCTTTTACTTAATGTGTTTATTACGCATTGTTCAATTGCACAGGTAGTTAATACAAAGGTTTCCCCACGTTTATTAAATGAAATAAAAAATACAAAAAACACAAATCGGTTTTTACTGGAAATAACAATTATAAACGAGAAAATTCCGGCTGAAATTTGGAAAGCCGCTTATCAAACTCAAAAGATATTTGAATCGCCAAACTTTTCTATTTACAGGTTATTCGCCACGGTTGAAGAAATAAACTCTGTTCTATCATTACTACCTGGGATAATTTTTATTGAGAAAGGCGACAGGATCGCAAAAGAAGAAATACAAGTCAGTAACCTGGATCTTTCAGTTAATAAAATAAATCTTGCTCATCGGAACTTTCCATCAATAAATGGAGATGGGATAATAGTATCTGTAAAAGAGAATAAACCAGATACTACGGACATTGATTTTAAAGGAAGATTTCTTTCAACCAGTCTTTCAGCAACCACTGTTAGTTCTCATGCTTCCATTATGGCAACAATGATCGCAGGAGGAGCCAATAGCTGGCATTTAGGAAAAGGTGCAGCATGGGGAAGTACTATTAGTTCATCAAGCTTTGCTGTTTTATTACCAGATGCAAACAGTGCATACCAGCAATACAATATTTCTGTTCAAAATCATTCTTATGGCGTTGGTATTGAAAATTATTACGGAGCAGATGCTGCAGCTTATGATGAAAGTACTATAAGCAATGGTTCATTACTTCATGTTTTTTCTTCAGGTAATTCAGGAACGTCCGCTTCTGGTACAGGGCTTTATTCTGGGTTAAATGGTTTTGCAAATCTTACGGGCAGTTTTAAAATGGCAAAGAACATTCTTACAGTAGGAGCAACAGATTCTTTTTCCACTGTTGCTGCTTTAAGCTCAAAAGGACCCGCATATGACGGTAGAGTAAAACCAGAATTAGTTGCTTTTGGAGAAGATGGAAGTTCAGGTGCTGCAGCATTGGTTTCGGGAACATCATTACTACTTCAACATTTATATAAACAACTATTTGGTGTATTGCCGCCAAATTCATTGATAAAGGCAATTCTTATCAACAGTGCTGATGATGTTGGTAATGCTGAAGTTGATTATAAAAATGGATTCGGAAGCCTGAATGCGAATAATGCATTGAAAACTTTGCAGGAAAACAGGTTCTTTAGCGGTAGTGTCTTTAATTCAACAAGTCAAACCTTTACTATAATTGTTCCTGCAGGAATAAAAAAATTAAAGGCAACATTGGTTTGGAATGATCCACCTGCTGCACCCAATGCAACAAAAGCATTGATAAATGATCTTGATCTTGAGCTGAAAGAAGTTTCATCCGGTCAAACATGGCAGCCATGGGGATTAAACCCTTTTCCGCATGTGGATTCGTTATTACAATTAGCAAAAAGAAAAAGAGACAGTTTAAATAATATTGAACAAATAACAATTGATAACCCAGCTGCTGGAAATTATCAGCTTAAGGTTACGGCGTTTAAGGTTATCACCGCTTCTCAAAACTTTCATATTGCATGGGAGTTAGATTCGGCTAATAAATTTGAATGGCAATTTCCAACTGCAAATGATTTTATTTTTCCTTCTAAAAATAATACGATCAGGTGGCAATCCTCTTTTGCAAATACAAGTGGGACTCTGGAGTATAGCACCGGTGGAAATATATGGCAACCGCTTGAAATTTCTGTTGATTTAAATACTGGTGATTATACCTGGAGTGTTCCTGCTGTAACAAGCATTGGTTTACTTCGCATGTCTATTGGTACAAATGTTTTTGTGAGCGATACCTTTACGATTGCAAACAGAACTATAACTGGTGTAGGTTTCAACTGCCCGGATTCTTTTTTATTTTATTGGAATAAATTACCAGGTATTACAAATTACACGGTTTATAAGCTTGGATCTAAATACCTGGAGCCAATAACCGTAACATCAGATAGTTTTATGCTGCTTGCAAAAACTACAAATCCTTCATTGCATTATGCAGTTGCCCCGATCATTGGAAATAAAGAAGGCGTGAAAAGTTATACATTTAATTATACCACACAGGGAGTTGAATGTTATTTCCGTTCTTTTCTTGCTTTGCTGGTCGATAAGTCTGCACAACTGACAGTTTCGCTTGGTACATTATATAATATCAATAAGGTCGTGCTGGAAAAATTTAATGGAACCGAGTACATACCTCTACAGCAAATTGTAAATCCTTCTTTATTGGTGTTGAGTTTTACCGATGCAACGTTAAAGAAAGGTTTGAATGTTTATCGGGTTAAACTTGAATTAGAAGGTGGCAAAGTAATTTATTCTTCTATTGAAACAGTTAATTATTTCAACGGTAGTGAGTTCATTGTTTATCCAAATCCCGCTTTGCAATATTACCCGGTCACTATTCTTTCCGATAACCAGTTTGAACCCGCTACCTTACACATGATCAATATGCAGGGGCAAAAAATTTATGAAATGAAACTAAATGATATCAGTACCCAATTGCCGCCGGGAAGATTAAGTAAAGGATTGAACCTTTTAAGGATAGTCAGAAAAGATCAAAAAGATGTAGTGCTGAAATTATTTGTACAATAATTATTTGGCTTCTGCTGTACTTAATTTTTTTACAATAGTTCTACCCGGATATTCTTCCAGGGCTTTTTCCAAACAATCCATGGCGGCATTAAGCGCATCAAGATTTAATACATAAGCCAGCCTGACTTCATTTTTTCCTAAACCTGCTGTTCCATAAAACCCTGTTGCAGGCGCCAGCATTACTGTCTGGTCTTTATAAGAGAAATTTTCCAATAGCCATTGACAGAATTTATCTGAATCATCAATAGGAAGTTTTGCAATAGCATAAAATGCACCGCCGGGATTTGGACAAAAAACACCAGGCATTTTGTTTAACCTGCTTACCATTAAGTTTCTTCTTGATAAGTATTCCGCTTTTGGTGCATCAAAATAAGAATCGGGAAGATCAACAGCGGCCTCACCCATAATTTGCGCAAGTCCCGGAGGTGAAAGTCTTGCCTGCGCAAATTTCATGGCAGCGTTGTATACTTCTTTATTCTTTGTAACAAATGCGCCTAACCTTGCACCGCATGCACTATATCTTTTTGAAATGGTATCCATCAGCACCACATGCTGATCCAATCCTGAAAGATGCATGGCACTTACATACTCGCCATCATAACAAAACTCACGATAAGCTTCATCGCTGAATAAATACAGATCATGTTTGATACATATTTTTTTCAATGCTTCCATTTCAGCACGACTGTATAAATAACCTGTTGGATTATTTGGACTGCAAATAATGATGGCTTTTGTTTTTGCGGTAATTACTTTTTCAAAATCTTCGATAGGGGGCAATGCAAACCCAGTTTCAATGGCAGAGGTGATCGGAACAACGTTTACACCTGCTGCACAGGCAAAGCCATTATAGTTTGCATAAAAAGGTTCAGGAATAATTACTTCATCTCCTGCATTCAGGCAACAGAAAAACCCCAACATGATCGCTTCACTACCGCCTGTGGTAATGATGATCTGTTCATGAGTAACATCAATACCAACTTTTTTATAGTACTGCACCAATTTTCTGCGATAGCTTTCATTGCCGGCACTGTGGCTATATTCAAGTACTTTGATATCTGCATTTCGAACGGCATCAAGTATTGCCGGTGGAGTTTCTATGTCCGGCTGGCCGATATTAAGATGATAAACTTTGATTCCTTTTTTCTTTGCGGCTTCGGCAAATGGCACCAATTTTCGAATTGGTGATGCGGGCATGTTTTGTCCGCGATTTGAAATGTTTAACATGGCTCAAAGGTAATTATCATTAATTAAGTAAGCCCCCTATAACAAAAAATCCTCTCGCCAAGGCGAGAGGATCAAATATTTTAAATCAAAGTTTTATTATTTACCTGATTTGTTTTTTCCTTTGGTTTTTGACTTAGTAGTTTTTTCTTTTTCAGCTGTTGCTGCAGCGGCTTTTGCTGCTTCGTCTTTCGTCCATGCATCAAAAGCTTCAGCCGGTAATACTTCACCTGTAATACCCAGCGCTTTTTCTTCATCAACACCTGCAAGCTTTACATAGACAGTTTTATCAAATTGACCACCATTAGCAGCATTGTATTGTACTTTGATCTTTGCTGTTTTTCCAGGTAAGATCGGGTCTTTTTGATATTCAGGAACGGTGCAACCACATGTAGCATGCGCATTTTCTATCACCAGGGGTTTGTCAGATGTGTTGGTGATCTCAAAAGAATATACAGCAGGAACATTTTGTTTTACTTTTCCAAAATCGTACTTAGTAGTATTGAATTTGGCAAAATCATCCGGCTTTGTTGTTTGAGCCATTGCGCCGGCTGTCACTATGAAGGCAGCGGCGATAAAAAATAATTTCTTCATGATCTTAATTGTTTTTTTGTTTTAATAAGCTAATTGATGAGTTTTCTGGAGCTGAACCTGCAGGTGCTTTCCATACAGTTCCCATTATCTTGACCTGTTTTGACAGGTTTTGGTTGTACATGATCGTAATAGTTTTTTCAAAATGACCCTCACCGGCAGCATTGTATCCTACCCTCACTTTTGAAGTAGCACCTGGTAATATTGGCTCTTTACTCCATTCAGGTGTTGTACATCCGCAACTTGTTTGGACGTTTGAAATTACCATAGGATCTGTTCCTGTATTGGTAACTTCAAAAAAATGGAAAACTGGTTTGCCTTGTGGAATTGTTCCAAAATTAAACTCGGTTTCCTTTACTGAGAGAACTTCTGGTGAAGCTGTTGTTTGCGCATTCAATACAACTGCTATTGCAATTGCAGAAAAGAGGGTAAAGAGTTTTTTCATTTTTTAATTATTCAGTTTCCAAAATTAAGACATCAGGCTCAAAATCCATAACCCCAACGCACACAAATTCAGTATTTTTTAACATGCCAAAAAACGGGGTATGCTTTCCTATATCTTTGTCGCATGGAAAGCCCTCATCCTTCAATGCTTGCCGATAAACTTTCATTCGAAAGTTTTCGTAACGAGGTATTAAACGACTTTTATGTCGTTTGTTTAAGCCGTGAGGCCAGTCTTTTAGGGCGGAAGGAGGTTTTGACAGGTAAGGCCAAGTTTGGAATTTTTGGTGATGGTAAGGAGGTTGCTCAAGTGGCAATGGCAAAATTTTTTAAAGAGGGTGATTTTCGTAGCGGTTATTATCGCGATCAAACTTTTCAATTTGCTATTGGTCAGGCAACTGTTGAACAATTTTTTGCCCAGTTATATGCCGACCCGGACGATAAGAATGATCCAAATAGTGCAGGCCGGCAAATGGTTTCGCATTTCTGTACTTCATTAACGGATGAACAAGGAAACTGGCTTGATCTGGCAAATAGGAAAAACACGATTGCTGATCTTGCTCCAACAGCGGGGCAAATGCCGAGAGGTCTTGGTGTTGCTCTTGCTTCTAAATGCTTTCGTAGTATAAAAGAATTAAAACAATTCGATCATCTTTCTGATAATGGAAATGAAGTTTGCTTTGTAACAATTGGTGATGCCGCAACATCAGAAGGTCATTTTTGGGAAACTGTAAATGCAGCAGGTGTAATGCAAGTGCCAATGGCATTATTTGTTTGGGATGATGGTTATGGAATTTCCGTTCCCAAAAAATTGCAAACAACA
>VBAS01000255.1:0-10882 GCA_005882975.1 Bacteroidota bacterium
AAATGCAAAAGATTCAAAAAGAAAAACACTCTTTTGATAATAGGAAACCAAAGTCCCCTTCAGGGGATTTAGGGGCTCAAAGATTTGGCTTTTGTACTAATTTTTGCTTTAATGCTTCTATTGTTCTTTTTATTTTTTCAATAACAAGATCTGGCTCATTGATCACTTCATCATTAGTAAAGCGAAGTATTTCAATTTTAAATTCTTTGAGTATGATATCACGACTAATATCATACTCTTTATTTTCCGAACGTAAATGAATTCCACCATCAATTTCTATTACTAACTTTACTTCATGGCAATAAAAATCAGCAATAAATTTCCAGATAGGATGTTGTCTTCTTATCCTGGCTCCAAGTTGGTTTTTGCAAACTCTGTCCCAAATAATTTTTTCAGTAGCAGTCATGTCTCTGCGTAATCTTTCCGCGATTTGAAAAATTTCCATCGTTGCTCCATAATGCATGCTTGTGGACATGGCTAAATGAAATTGTGAGGTTGAAGTTAGGTACTAAGAGGAAATTAGAAATGCTTAGGTTCCGTAATGGCTTCATAATGCATGCTTACTTACATTGCTGAATAAAATTGTGAAGTTGAGGATTAAGAACTAAGCTGAAAAGATGTATGCAGTCAAAGTCCCCTTCAGGGGATTTAGGGGCAAAGAAATCCAATAATCAATTTACTCCATCCAGGATGTTGCTTCTTCTGTCACCAGGCTGATTTTTACAAACTCTATCCCAGATGATTTTTTCAGGAGCAGTCATATCTCTTCGTAATCTTTCAGCAATTTTAAAAATTTCCATATTCGCTCCATAATCCATACTTGCATACATTGCTTAATAAAATTGTGAAGTTGAGAATTAAGAACTAAGCTTAAAGATGAAATGCAGTCAAAGTCCCCTTTAGGGGACTTAGGGGCAAATCAATTCACTCCCTTAATAACCCCATCCTGCCATTTAATGAAGTATAATTTTTTGTTCTCAAAATATTCCATCGTCATTGTTTGCTTGTTCAGCACCGGTTGGATATCGAAGTCAGTAAAAACCTTATTGCTTTTATTATTGAGGTTAGAAGAAAGATCTGATTTGTATTGAGCGAGTAGCTTTGAATATTTCCACATCACTTCATAGCCGCGAAAAACCATATCGCTGGGACGGGCATACATTTTTGTACTAAAGTGATTATTGATCTCAGCACTTATTTTATCTGTTTTTGCATTGTAAAAAGGAAGACCATAAATAATTTCCGGCCCTTTAAATTCAGCTCTTGAAAATTCTTTATCAAGATTGTCCATTGTCGGCATCCCGATGATACTTGTTTTGTATGATCTTCCGGCTAATGCCAGTTGTGTGATCAGGCGCCGGTTAAAATTATCATCAAGACTTGCGGCAACAAAAGTATTCTGGCGATTGCTGTCAAGCAAAGGAAGTAATTGCTTTATAGTAAAACTATCTGTGAGTTCAACCCACTTTAATCTCAATGGAACAGTTGTTGTTGACTTACTATAATCCTCAAGATAGCTTTTGATAAGATCTTCCATTTGCCCTTTCTTCCTTAATACAGTGGTCGTACCTACCGAGTAATATTTTTGAAGATAACGGTACATGCTTTCCACATGGGTTCTGAGTGATGGGTTGAGCATTACAAAATAGGGATTGTTGACAATGCCGCCGTCATTTGGAAGATTCACATTGATATAGGGGATCTTTCGAAGCATTGCTTCACCCGCCAATACCCAGTTTTCCTGTGCGTTGGCATGTGCAATGATCAAACCAACTGTTGAATCGATCTCGTTTATTTGTTCCAGTAAATTTCTTTGTACCGAACGTGTATCATATACAAAAACTTCCAATTGCGCATTTTCTTTGTTCAAAGAATCAATTGCAAACTGCACTCCTTCATAAAATTCAAGACCGGGATTTATAAATTTTGGAAAATTTTTATCGTAACGATAAGTGTTGGTTGCATCAAAAGCGGAGTCGAGATAAAGAGGAACAAAAACCGCGATCTTTTGTTTGGAGCTATTGTTCTGTGCAAAAGTGATCGTAAACGGGTAGAGAAATAGTAAAGAGATTAATAATGCAAGCTTTAACCTCCCCATCTTAAAAACTATTTTCATCTTGTGTAATGACATATTTTTCTACAAGAATTCTAATGTACATTATTGAAGGAGCAGACCGATCTAAGTCTCCCCTTTAGGGGGACAGGGGGTGATTATTCCCACTCAATAGTTGCCGGCGGTTTACTGCTGATATCATATACCACTCTGTTTATTCCTTTAACACTATTTATGATCTCATTACTAACATCGGCTAAAAAATCATAAGGCAAATGGGCCCAATCCGCTGTCATTCCATCCACACTTGTTACAGCCCGTAATGCAACTGTAAACTCATAAGTTCTTTCATCACCCATCACGCCAACACTTTTTACCGGCAGTAAGATTGCGCCGGCCTGCCATACGGTTGCATAAAGCTTACGGTCTTTTAACGCTTTTATATACACATCATCTGCTTGTTGCAACAAATTCACTTTTTCTTCATTCACTTCGCCGAGAATTCTTATTGCAAGTCCCGGGCCGGGAAAAGGATGACGGTCGATCATCTCAGCAGGGATGCCAAGTTCTCTTCCTACTTTTCTTACTTCATCTTTAAATAAAGAACGCAAAGGTTCTACCAGTTCAAGATGCAGATGCTCTGGTAAGCCGCCGACATTATGATGTGATTTAATTGTTTGCGATGGTCCATGTACAGACATGCTTTCAATTACGTCAGGATAAATAGTTCCTTGTCCAAGCAAACCAATGCCTTCAACTTTTTTTGCTTCTTCCTGGAAAATATCAATGAATAAACTACCGATCGCTTTTCGTTTTGCCTCGGGATCAGTTTTGCCTGACAGGTCATGATAGAAACGTTGCTTTGCATCAATGCCTTTTACATTTAATCCCAGTTTAGCATAAGTGGTCAACACATTTTCAAATTCATTTTTACGAAGCACTCCATTGTCAACAAATATTCCATAAAGACGATCACCGATAGCTTTATGAATTAACGTCGCTGCAACTGTTGAATCAACACCGCCACTCAATGCCATTATTACTTTACGATCACCAATTTGTTTTTTTAATAGTTCAACCGTGTCAGAAATAAAATGAGCCGGGGTCCAGTCCTGGCTGCAACCACAAATATTCACCAAAAAGTTATGCAGTATTTTTTTGCCCTCAATGCTATGATACACTTCGGGATGAAATTGTAAACCGTACAGAGGAAAGTCGCGAGTCGTGAGTCCTGAGTCGTGAGTACCATTTCCTGATTTATGATTTCTCACTCCTGACTCCCGACTCTTGACTACAGACTTCTTAAACGCAGCAACCGGAATATTCTCCGTTGTGGCAAGCAATTCAAAACCTTCCGGCAATTCAAGAATTGTATCGGCATGGCTCATCCATACCTGGCTTTTCTCCATCACATCATGCAACAGCACATCGTCTTTCTGTTTATGTAATAATGCTCTTCCGTATTCCCGCTTATTACTTTTTTCTACACGACCGCCAAATCGTTTTGCTGTAAGTTGAGCGCCGTAACAGACACCTAACACCGGCACCCGGTCAATCATGAACTGCACATTCACATCCGGAGAGTTTACATCGTTAACTGAAAATGGCGAGCCACTCAGTATGATGCCCTTAAGCCCCGGTTCATATTCAAAATTTTTATGATAAGGAATTATCTCGCAGTAAACATTGGCCTCCCTTACGGCACGGGCAATCAGTTGAGTATATTGAGAGCCAAAATCAAGGATCAGTATTTTTTCCGTCATGGCTGCGAAGATAGCCAGTTTATAGTTTTTCGTTTTTGGATTATGGTTACCGGCATAAGGACCATGATTGAACTTTTGTTGCGACGCTCCGTTCGACATTCTGATCGCTATTGGACTTTTTATTTCTCACAGATGTCACACCTGCCTGTCGGCAGAAAGGGATTTTACAGAAAGAGATCTGTGAGAATCCGTGTAATCTGTGAGACACCCTGTAACCTCAATTTAAAGCCTGTAGTCATATAAGTTTCCAAACAGGAAAATTTTTATCTTCGGAATACTAAAACCAACACAATGAAAAAAATAGCTCTCTTCTCATTGGTCATTCTTGTATTTGCAAGCGGTTGCCGCGAAATGGCAGGCAGAAGGGTAAGAGGTAGCGGTCATATCACAACTGAAAACCGTTCTGAATCAGGATTTAACAGCATCGATGTTTCCGGCGCTATTGATGTTTATATAAAACAAGATTCTGCTACTTCTGTAAAATTGGAAGCTGACGATAATATATTAGAGTATATCGAAGTGCATACTGAAGGATCAACCCTTGAAATATATACTGAAAATGGAATAAGATTAAGACCATCAAATAAGATCAAAGTATATATAAGCAATCCTCAATACAAAGAGATCCATGTTTCCGGTGCCAGCAGTGTTCGCTGTGAGAACGAGATCACATCAACGGATATGCTTGACATAAACCTGAGCGGAGCCAGCGAAGGAACTTTGGAGTTGAATGCTCCAAGAATATCCGTTAACGTTACCGGCGCCAGTAATGCAAGCATAAAAGGCAAAACAAAAGATTTTGAAGGCAGCGTATCGGGTGCAAGTAAGATAAAGGGTTATGATCTGCTTTCGGAAAATGCAGCTGTGGATGCAAGCGGCGCCAGCCATATCGAAATATTTGCGAGTGTAAAAATAGACGGACAAGCATCCGGCGCATCGAGTATAAATTATAAAGGCAATGCACAATCAAGCGTGGAAAAATCCGGGGCCAGCAGGGTGAATAAAAAAGACTAAAAAAAATAAGTTAATATTACAAAAACCCGTCTCGCCTCAGGCGAGACGGGTTTTTTTGCATTAACTTTATTACTTAACCTTATACCCCCTTCGCCCATGAAACAATCCCCTAAGCAATCAGCGCTAACTTCGGTTAGTTACTTACTTGTTGGTTTTTTAAGTTTATTCATTGCATTTCCCATCTTTATTGTAATACATAAACAATTGCCGGAGTATGACTGGCCCATTCATTCTGACAGGATATTACTTTTTATTTTAGTAGTGATATTTGTATTGCTGTTGTTAAGTATGTTTCGCCCGATCATCAATTTTATTTTCGTGGGTTCATTGATCCTGTTATTGTATGGCACTTTCACTGACACTTACGGATTTCAAAATCTTGCCACCGATTATAAAGCAATGTTCTCTGCTATAAAGCCTGATCATGGTAATGAGAATATAATGATCCTTGATGATTCGAAATTTTATTATAAGAAGGATATATTGGCCGCTACCACTGATAAAGATTCGGAGGTAAGAGGATTTGCGATAAGAGCAACCAATGCAAATTTTAAAAGAGAACAAAATCTTCATGACAGATATCGGGATATCATACAATGTTTTGCTGTCTTCAAAAAAATAAACCGTAACTGGAATTATGTGAACGACCCCGTGGGCCAGGAATATTTTGCAAAAGCAAGTGAGTCTGTAAAATTTCTTGCCGGTGATTGCGATGATCATGCGATCATGATGGTAGCAGCCATTAAATCAATTGGTGGCACCGCAAGGTTTGTTGCTACTACAGGTCATTTATATCCTGAAATTTATATCGGCGACAAATTCGATCTTGCCAAAATAGATGACCTGGTTAAGAATGAACTTTTTCCAATAGAAAGTAAAGGCCAAAGTCTGCATTATCATACTGACCCAGATGGAAAAATATGGTTGAATCTTGATTACACAGCAGCTTATCCCGGGGGAAGATATTATTCGGAGGCTATTCTTGGAATTTTAAAACCGAAATGATTTTTCGTCAAATGTGAAAAGTGAAACGTGAAAGAGCAACATTTTCATGTCTGACGTTTCACGTTTGACATTCTTACAGATTCACATATCTCACAGTAATTTTTATATCCCTGTTTCTTCCTTTATCATCAGTACAGGAAATTTTTACAGGTCCCTCATCAGGAATAAAGAATTGTTTTTCTCCCGGTACTGATGCTTTGTAAAATTTATTATTAATATACCAGTATACTTTGCTCACGTCAGTACCAGCTTTACAGGTTAGCTGCAGAGGGTCTTTACTTTTTTTATTTATCAAATACTCAGATCCATTTGAAGGCGAGGTGATCGTTGGTGCATTGCCTTTGAATATCGTTTCGCAATCAGGATTGTGTGGCGGAATTTTTTGATAAGCGATCTTATGTTCTTCAAACCATGCCTGCATTTCAGGTTCGGTTACTTTATACATCTTCTTTTTATAACCTGCTTGCGGCGCACAATTCTTACAATAAGAAATTTTTTCATCTGCAGACACAAGCACTTCCTGTATGTTATTGCATTTTGCAGTAGAAGAGATAAGGGGGATAAAATAATCCATTACTAAATTCTCACAATGATCGGCTGGCAACATTCCTGTTTCAGAACAAACCAGTCTTGTATCACAATCTTTTGGTTGGGTGAACCATTCTTCATCGCTGTCGTAATCGATCGTATTAAAAATTTTAAATAATAAAGGGGTAGCTGTGTTTGCGCCACTCAGATCAGGAACGCCAACACCAGAAAAATTTCCAACCCAAACACCTACCGTGTAGTTTTTATTATAACCAATACTCCATGCATCTCTTCTTCCATAACTCGTTCCTGTTTTCCATGCGATCTTCGGCATTCGTTCAGTTGATTGCCAGTTCAACGGAAAATCAGGACGATTCACTTTTGATAAAATATCATTGATCATAAAGGCTGCTTCTGGACTCACTACATTTATCTTTTTATGTACAGTGTCTTTGTCAGAATAGGAAGGTGAAATATAATCACCATTATTTGCAAAAGCGGAAAACAGGGCAGTAAGTTCTTCCAGGGTTGTGCCGCATCCGCCAAGGATCATTGATAATCCAAGTTTGTTCCTGTCTTTTTGTATTTGCTTAAAATCACAGGCGGAAAGTTTTTGCACCAGCTTATCTTTTCCTAAAATGCGTAAACTTTTTACAGCAGGAATATTCAGTGAATGCTCTAATGCATATTCTGCAGTTACATATCCATTATATTTCTGATCATAATTTTCAGGTGCATATCCATTATAGTTTACGGCAACATCATTCATCACCATTTTAGGTGTAAGCAATCCTTCATCCATACACATTGCATACAAAAGTGGTTTCAGGGTGCTACCCGGTTGTCTTATTGCGGCAGCGCCATTTACCTGGCCGCCGTCGGTCGTATCATTAAAGTTTGCAGATCCCACATACGCAATTACGTTGTGTGTTTTATTATCAATGACCATAATGGCGCCATTATTTATGCTGCGTAATCGTTGTGCTCTTATATAATCTTCTACTATTTTTTCTGTCTTTAATTGTGCATTCAGATCAAGATGCGTTTTATAATAATAGCCGCCTTTATTATATAGTTTATTGGAAAGATGTTTTGCAAAATGCGGAACTGTGTTTCTTGTGGCTGTCAAAGGCTCAGCTAATGCATCTTCAATTTCTTTTTCAGTAAACACTTTATCGGCAGCAAACTTTTTTAACCAGCGATTTCTTTCCTTTACGATCAGGTCATTGGTTTTCCCCATAACCAATGAAGAGGGCCGGTTAGGTATGATGCTTAACGCAGTTATTTCAGCAAGCGAAAGATGATCAGGATTTTTTGAAAAGTATAAAAGCGATGCAGCTTTCACACCTTCAAGATTTCCTCCATACGGCACAAGGTTTAAATACATCTGCAGGATCTCATCCTTACTATATTTCCATTCTAATTGAAAGGCTCTGAACATTTCGATCATCTTGCTTCCTATATTTCTATTTCGCGGTTCTAATGCTCTTGCTACCTGCATGGTGATCGTGCTGGCGCCGCTGGTGCGTTTCATCCGGAAAATATTCTTGAACGTTGCACGGATGACTGCAACTGGATTTACTCCCGGGTGATAATAGTAGTATTTATCTTCTTTAGCAAGGATGGTTTTGCGAAGCAAAGGAGATATCTCGTTCAACTCTGTTTTCATTCGCCATTTCTGGTCTTTGGTTAAGTAGGCATTAATAACTTCTCCGTTCTTGTCGGTTATGATCGTTGAGTATTCGACATTAGTTTTTAGAGGGAAAATAAGATTAGAAAAGGATGAATACACCTATGACAGCTAAACCAAGGCGTTTAAAAAATCGGATCATATGTCTTTTAGTGATGTGGAACTTCATGTTTATTTTCACGAAAAGGCGCAAAGAAGAAATACATGACGCAAAGCTAATAACATTGCGACTTTGCATCTTAGCGTCTTTGCGTGAAATAGTAGCTTAACAATTATTTATCTTCCAGGATTTGCAAACAAATTTTTCTTACTATTATCTTTCCATTCAAATTCTTTTCAATCTGTATGGAGCCTTCTGACCAGTCGAGACCAACCCGCGACATTCCTCCTTAGCTTTTCACAATACTAATTTCTGTTTTTCCTTTTCTCGAAGAAGAACAAAGAAGACAAATTTTTACTACTCATTTCTTATTTAACTTATCTTTCGGTTACACTCTCAACCAACAAATCTATATGCGTATCAAACCATTCCTGGTAACTATTATCATGGTTACTATTTTTTTGCCTGCCTGTAAAAAAAACGCAGTTCAGCTTGAATATACGAATGCAAAAGGCGAAGTGCCACAGATGGGCAATCTTATATTTCGTTTCAGCAAATCTTTGATAAAAGATTCATTGCTCAATATGTGGGATTCTACAGATTATATTTCATTTAGTCCAAAAATACCCGGTCGCTTTCGTTGGGAAAGTCCGGATCAATTGGTTTTTTCGCCGGCCGTGCCACTACAACCAGCCACCACTTACACTGCAAAATTCAGTAGCGAAGTATTGCGCTATAGCAAATACGATAAAGTTGAAGGAGCAGATAAAATAAGTTTTAATACACCAGCACTGGCGTTGGAAAATGCACAAGTAGTTTGGACCATGCCGGATGAAGCCACCCGCAATGTTGTTCCTCAACTTGATCTTTTCTTTAACTATAAGATCGATCCTGCCAAACTCAAAGACAAATTAGCAATTGCAGTTGATGGAAAAGAAACTTCATTTACACCCCAAACAATTTCATCGGATACAAAAATTTCTTTCAGGCTTGCCAGCTTCAAACCTGAGGATCGCAACTACGAAACAAAAATTACAATAAGAAAAGGCCTGGCGCCTGAAGGAGGAACGAATTCAATTGCCGAGTCGATCACTGAAAACCTTTCTGTTCCCTCACCCTATGTTCTCGCTATTCAAAATGTAGAATCGGAGCATAATGGTACCGAGGGAACCATTCGTGTAACCACCAGTCAGCAAGTTATAGACGTTGAAACAGATCTTAAATCATATATTAAGTTGGATCCTGCTATTCAATTCACCACAGAAGTTGATGAAAGCGGCCTGACATTACGAAGTGATAAGTTTGATATTGAAAAAAGTTATACCGTAACATTTAAAGAAGGATTACGTGGTAAGATCGGGGGAGAACTAAAAGAAGAATCTCAACACCAGGTGGCTTTTGGAGAACTGGAAGCTGGTATAAGCTTCACAAGTAAAAAAGCAGTGTACTTATCAAAACATGGGGCTAAGAATATAGAAGTGAAGATCACAAGTGTTCCAAAAGTAAAACTGACGATCTCGAAGATCTATGAAAGCAATTTGCTGATGATGGATCGCTATGGATATTACCCGCAGGAAAATTCTGCCCGTTATAGCAGTTATGAAGATGAGAGTGAATATAATGATGAATACAGCGGCGGAGATGCAACACTTGGTGATGTTATTTATGAAAAAGAAATTGATACCCGTTCATTACCCAAAAGTGGAGGCGGAAAGATCCTGAATGTATCACAATTCGAAGACCGGCTGCCGGAATTTAAAGGGATCTATCATATACAGATCAGTTCAATGAAAGATTATTGGGTAAAGGATAGCCGTTTTATTTCCGTTTCTGATATTGGATTAGTTGCAAAAGAAGGTGTTGATAAAATATTTGTGTTTGCCAATTCAATCAAAACTGCAGAGGGAATGAATGGAGTAAATGTTTCGGTGTATTCAAAAAATAACCAATTAATAGGAACAGGTTCTACGAACAGCGACGGTGTCGCGGAGATCGTTTATACAAAAAAAGATTTCAGCGGTTTTCAGCCTGCAATGATAATTGCAAAAACAGGAGATGATTTTAATTACTTGCCATTCAGCTCCACAAGGGTCAATACTTCACGTTTTGATGTGGGCGGAAGAAGAAACAATCCTTCAGGGCTAGATGCATTTGTATATGCGGAAAGGGATATCTATCGTCCGGGAGAAAAAATAAATTTCTCTGTCATACTTCGCAACCGCGAATGGAAAAGTCCGGGGGAGATACCAATAAAAATGAAATTTCTTTTACCAAATGGAAAAGAATTAAAAGAATTCAGGAAGACATTAAATGAAGAAGGATCCACCGAAGGAAATATTGAAATGGCATTGTCAGCTATTACAGGTTCATATACGCTGGAAGTTTACACATCCAATGACTTGTTACTTGCTTCGCAGGATTTCCGCATTGAAGAATTTGTGCCCGATAGAATAAAAGTAAATACAAAGCTGGATAAACAATTTTTGAAAGCAGGCGAATCAACAACACTTTCAGTAAATGCGTTGAATTTCTTTGGGCCACCGGCTGCCAATCGTAAATACGAAACCGAGATTCAAACAAAGCAGAAATACTTTTCACCAGACAAATTTGAAAAATTTGATTTTAGTTTCTCCAGCGAGAACAGCCCAATAAGTAAAGATGTAAGAGAAGGTACTACTGATGCAGAAGGAAACGCTAAAGAAGTCTATTCAGTTCCGGCTAGTTTAAAA
>VBAS01000255.1:10975-11376 GCA_005882975.1 Bacteroidota bacterium
GCTTCTTCGATCGATGTATTTACCCAAGATGTTTTCTTTGGTATCAAATACGATGGTTGGTATTATCATCCATTGAATCAGCCTGTGCAATTCACATTAGCATCTGTCAATAAAGACGGTAATGCCGTAAATGCAAAAGCAAGAATAGAAATTATAAAACGAGAATACAATACACACCTTGTTAATAGTGGTGGTTATTTCCGTTATGAATCACAAGAAGATATCAAGTCAATAGAAACGAAGGAATTAAATATTGGTGCTTCTTCTATGTATTCTTTTGTTCCTAAAATCCCCGGTCGTTATGAATTAAGAGTATCGATTCCGGGAGCTAACAATTATGTAAGCCAGGAATTTTATAGTTATGGTCGCTGGGGATGGTCTGATGATAATTCTTTTGAAGT
>VBAS01000423.1:0-757 GCA_005882975.1 Bacteroidota bacterium
CCCAATAAGCTTTAACAAGTGCAAGACTTGCCGGCATGATGCAGGCACCCGAAAGTCCCTGTAAAATGCGCCCTGTTATCAAAAAAGGAGTTGACATAGCGCCGGTCGGTGTGATGGCAACCAATAATGAACCGAGGATGTTAAAAATAAAACCAATTAAAATAATTTTTACCCTACCCACCCGGTCGGCCAAGCCCCCAACAACTACAATAAAAATTCCTGAAAAAAGTGTGGTAATACTGACCGCTATATTCATTTCGCTTTGTTCCATGCCCAGGTCCCTGGCCATGTCCACGTTAATGTTTAAAGTGGTTTGAGCAAAAAGCCAAAAAGCAAGAACTCCGAAGATCATTCCAAACAGGAGCCTGTCATTTCCCTGGTACGATGGTAGTTTATTGTTCATAGCTTTAATTGTTTAATTAAAAGTAACTATTCCGCCTACAAAAAATGTGTATAACTGCCAATTTCCTATGGGCTATATGCAGGTACAAACGGGATGATGAGTTTTCCGTTAATTGCCAATGCAATTGCATTCCTTGTATCGTAGCCATTTTTACGCATGGTATCAATGTAACTTCTGATGGTAGCAAAAACGGTTGAGCCAGCTTTGATTCTAAAGCAACCAGACACCTTTCATATCCAGCAACACGATTTTCATTTATTTTGCCCATATACTTTTTTCGTGCTCTTGACGGCCTTCTATTTAACACTAAGTTATTTCAATCTTAACAGCCTTGCATTGAATGCGACAATTACT
>VBAS01000423.1:784-3241 GCA_005882975.1 Bacteroidota bacterium
CATTGCCGGGCTTAACATGAAAGCAGGATATAGAATACCGGCTGCTAATGGAATGGCAATGACGTTGTAACCTACTGCCCAGGCAAGGTTTTGTATCATCTTACGATACGTTTTTCTGCCAAAGTCAATCATTTGTACTACGTCTTTTGGATCGCTGTTTACTAATATTATATCTGCTGTTTCTGCTGCTACATCTGTTCCTGAACCAACAGCAATTCCAACGTCTGCCTGTGCTAATGCAGGTGCATCGTTTACGCCATCACCGGTCATGGCTACCACTTCGCCTTTTGTTTGAAACTCTTTTACTTTATCCAGTTTTTCGTGTGGCAGTACGTTGGCAAAGTACCCATCCATTTTTAGTTTCGCGGCTACTGAAGAAGCAATTTTTTCGTTATCACCTGTAAGCAGATAAGATTTAATGTTCATTGCTTTTAGCTGGCTTATGGCTTCTACTGCTGTTTCACGTATAGTGTCTGCCAATGTTATAAAGCCTGCAAGTTCATCATTTATTAAAACATAAGTAACCGTTTCTGTGTTTTGGTCAATCTCTGTTGGAATTTCAGGAACAAGTCTGTTTTCCTGCGTAAAATAATTCGGACCTCCGGCAATAACCTTCTTACCGTTAACAATACCTGAAACACCAACGCCCTGCATGTATTTAAAATCTGATGATTGCTCTAACGCCAGGTTCTTCTCTTTTAGCTTTCTTAAAATACCTCTTGCAATGTAATGTTCGGATTGTTGTTGTACGGCTGCTACATATTTCAGTATATCATCGCTTGTGTAGCCTGATGATCTGCTTATTACTTTCTGCACTTCATGTGAGCCTTTGGTTAGCGTCCCCGTTTTATCAAAAATGATTGTAGTTAGTTTTCTGGCATTTTCAAATGCCGTCCGGTTTCTAATAAGTAAACCATGTGTTGCTGCTGCTGTTGTTGATATGGCTACCACTAAAGGTATGGCTACGCCTAAAGCATGGGGGCAAGAGGTAACCATCACTGTTACCATGCGTTCTAATGCAAAGGCTAAATCATGGTTGATATACCAGATAATAAAGGTGGTAACTCCTACAACAATTGACATTATCGTTAACCACTTAGCTACCCTGTCAGCAAGGTTTTGTGTATTTGATTTTGCACTTTGTGCAGATTGCACCAGTGTTATTACTTTGTTTAGATAACTATCTGCGCCGGTGCCTGTCACTTTTATCTTTAATGAGCCATCACCATTTATTGCCCCTGCAATAACTCTGGCTTCATTCTCTTTTTTTACAGGAAGGCTTTCCCCTGTCAATACACTTTCATTTACGTATGAACTGCCTTCTATAACAAGTCCATCAGCAGGTATTTTTTCACCTGGTTTTATAATGGCAATATCATCTTTCTGTAATTCTTTTACATCAACATCTGTTACGGTTCCGTTTCTTTCTATATGTACAACAGAAGGCAATAAAGCTACCAGCGATTGTAACGCATTTGATGCTGCCATGGTAGACCGCATCTCTAACCAATGACCTAACAGCATTATATCAATAAGGGTGGCGAGTTCCCAAAAAAAGTCCATCCCTTTTAAACCAAATACAACAGCGACACTGTAAAAGAATGCCACAGAGATTGCTATTGCCACCAATGTCATCATACCCATGGCCCTGTCTTTTATTTCGCTTACCATACCTTTAAAGAATGGCATGCCGCCATAGAAGTAGATAACAGAACCTAAAACCAACAGTACATATTTATCTCCGGTAAAAGCAAGGTGAAAGCCAAACCATTGCTGGATCATGTGGCTTAATGCTAGGACAGGTATAGTGAGTATAAGGCATATCCAAAACCTTTTCAGGAAATCTCCTGTATGATGACCAGCGTGTTTATCATGACCGGCATGAGATGCATGCGTAGTATGCGGTTTGGGCTGGTGCTCATGAGCCTGGTGAACTGAATGGGCAGCTGGACTTTCATGACCATGCCCTTCATGGTTATGCGCTTTCACCGGTACTAGGTCCATTCCACATTTTGAACAGGACCCCGGGGCATCTTTTATTACTTCAGGATGCATCGGGCAGATAAACTGCTGTTGCTTTTCCATAATAAAATCAGTTATAGAGATGTTTTAGCATTAAATGCGTCTATGACTCTTGATGAGAAAATTAACGCAGCTCCGGCATTAACCGCTACTGCGACACTCAATGCCTCAACAATTTCTTCCTTTGTAGCACCCTGCTTAACGTGTAGTACCACTGTAACAAACCAAACCAAAAGAAATGGAATATGTAATTTACGCAGGCTCATTTTTAAAATATTTTTCTCGGTTTATCTGCCGTTAAGTCCGTGTTTACAAGCTACCAAACGAACTTTTCATTTTTTAAGGTTTTGTTTTTTCTGCCGAACCGTTTCTTTTCATTTAACAAAATCTTTTGGTGTATCTGCCTCATCACGCCTATAATGCTCATGAGTTTTG
>VBAS01000428.1:0-744 GCA_005882975.1 Bacteroidota bacterium
TGCAATGAAAAAATTGAATGAAAAAGATCTTTGGCCGATGTTTCTGTTACTGGATATCTGGATGTTCTTTTATTATATAATCTTTGCAAGATCGCTATTGCAAAAGCCACAGCGAAGCTGGAATTGAGATTTGATCGATAGTCCATAGTCGACAGCCTTTTTAACTACATAAATGGAAATCCTTCTTAAATATTTTTCCGATTTTACTCCTGAACAACTAAAGCAATTTGCTGCATTGAATCCTTTATACAAAGAATGGAACAGCAAGATCAATGTGATCTCAAGAAAAGATATTGATGGCTTGTATGAAAAACATGTGTTGCATTCACTGGCCATTGCCGCTGCTTTTCAATTTGAACCAGGCATGGAAATACTTGATATAGGAACCGGTGGTGGTTTCCCAGGTATTCCTTTAGCAATATTTTTTCCCGAGGTAAAATTTTTTCTTGCTGATAGTATTGCGAAAAAATTAAAAGTGGTTGATGCAGTAGTAGAAGCATTAGAGTTGAAAAACGTAACAACACAACATATAAGAGTAGAAGAGATCAAAAACCGAAAATTTAATTTTGTGGTTTCCCGTGCTGTGGCTCCTTTAAAAGATCTTTGGGGATGGAGTAAACCTCTGCTAAAAAAAAGTCAGAAGTCAGCAGTTCAGAGTCGGCATTCGGAAACTAACTCTGAACTCAGAACTATGAACTTAGAACTTCCCTCTCCCGGTCTTATATGTATGAAAGGTGGCGACCT
>VBAS01000428.1:878-3320 GCA_005882975.1 Bacteroidota bacterium
AAAGCTACCTTTGAAAAATGAAAGAAATCACCGTTTGCATTGTTGATGATGTGAGTGAATTGAGACATGCTCTTGAAGAGATCGTTTCTTCAGCTGATGGTTATAAATGTATTGGCACAATGAGCAATACCACTGAAGCACTTACAAGGATACCCTTGTTAAAGCCGGATGTCGTTCTTATGGATATAAACCTTGGCGAGAGTGAAAGTGGTATAGACCTGGTGAGAGAATTAAAGCCGATAACGACTGCGACCAATTATATGATGTGTACGGTATATGAAGATGATGAAAAAATCTTTGAAGCATTAAGTGCCGGAGCCAGTGGTTACATTCTTAAAAAAACTGAGCCGCAAAAACTATTGGAAGCAATAAAAGAGTTACACGAAGGCGGTGCGCCTATGAGCAGCCAGATTGCAAGAAAAGTTGTTTTTGCTTTTCGTGACAAACCGGTAGCTGCCCATCATTCACCGGGTATTGAACAGCTATCTCATAGAGAAAAACAAATCCTCGAAGAACTTTCCCGTGGACTTATGTATAAAGAGATCGCTAGCGTATTATTCATCAGTCCCGAAACCGTAAGAAAACATGTGTATCACATCTACGAAAAACTCCATGTTACCAACCGTGTGGAAGCTGTAAATAAGTATTTCGGCCGTTAACTTTTTACCCTTCAATATAAAAATACCACGAAAGTGGTATAGCTAGGGAATAAGACAAGCTTACCTTTAATTCTCACAAGGTCCCAATTACACAACCGTTAAACTTAAGCCTTTTCCAATGACGATAAAGTGTGTTAGAAAACCCGGAGCAATGCCGGGTTTTTTCATTTTATCTTATTCCGCTCAAATCTATTTTATTATCCTTTCTTTGAACATCGGCCAATCTTTGTGAAGGATCGATCTCCCCAATAGAAATATCAGCAAGCTTATGCGATGATTCAATAATATAAGTTGGGTGCGTCCATTTCCATGGTTCATAGACTTTTCGGGAAACCGCAATATTTTCGACAGGCTTTTCTCCAAACATCAGATACATTGGGATATAGTGAAGCTCTTTAGTGCCATCTTTAAAAGTAAGTTGAAAATCTATCGGCATTGGAATATCTCCAACTCTGCGGGTCCTCACTTTGCTTTTGCCGGCTTCTTCCCACTAACTGTCAATGCTGTAATCAATGGTTTTTGTGGAGCTGATCCAATATTCACGATACCAATCCAGTTTAATATCACTTACTTTTTCCGCAACTCTTACAAAATCATTTGCATTAGGATGTTTAAATCTCCACAACCGGTAATATTCAAGCATGATCTTTTTCAAATTTTCTTCTCCGGCAATATATCCTAATTGCGAAAGAAACACACAGCCCTTGGAATAAACAGCATTGCCATAGGCAAGGTTAGTATTGAAATGATCCGCATGTGTTGTCAATGGTTCTTCTCTTCCACTTTTTACTAATGAATAATAACCACCATAATTACCCTGGTGTGCAAAGTTTGTATCATTCCTGAGAAAAGCTTCCGTTCTATCGGTTGCGAATTCAGTAAACCCTTCATCCATCCATGCATATTCCGATTCATTTGTGCCAAGCATCCCGTAATACCAATTATGTAACCATTCATGTAGCCATGCACCAGGACCAGCAAGCAAGGTAGCCATAGGATACTCCATTCCCCCATCGCCGCCATCTATAAACGAAAATTGTTTATAGGGATAGCCGCCGAAATTCTTTTCAATAAATGGCAATGCTTTCTCCGCATTATCAAGAATATCTTCCCACTCTTTTGCTCCACCTTTTCCTGTTGCTTTGTATAAGAGATGAAAAACAAGACTGTCTCTTATTTTTCTTGTTTTATGAATAAATTCCGGATCTGCGGCCCACATGAAATCATGAACATTGGGCGCAATAAAATGCCAGGATAACTTATTAGTCGCAGGCTTTGGTACTTTTGCTCCTTCTTTTTCATATCCGAATCCGATCTGATCTGCATTTTGTAAATAACCTGTTCCTCCAAGTAAATATGATTTATCAATATTTATTGTTACATCAAAGTCACCCCAAACTCCATAAAATTCTCTTGCAACATAAGGTGTCGGATGCCAGCCTTCGTAATCATATTCGCAGATCTTTGGATACCATTGGCTCATTGAGTAACGAACTTTAGTGCCGGGATTATCCCTTCCACTTCTTCTTACTTGTAAAGGAACCTGCGAGGAAAACTCCATTTCAAAAACAACTTTTGATTTGGGAAGAATGGGTTTATCAAGCTTCACTTCAAGAATAGTTTCCTGCATCACAAACTGCTGCGGACGTCCATTCATTTTTAAAGAAATGATTTTATGATAGCCGATCTCATCCGGTTTTAAATTTAATATCCTGTCTTTTACTCTAGGATCCCAATCCTGCCTGTTTCCAAAAAAAGTTTGTCCCAGTATACGACTTCTGGT
>VBAS01000424.1:0-2366 GCA_005882975.1 Bacteroidota bacterium
ATTCATTTGTATACCGAGTTGTTGAAATTTTTCAGGAATGATCCCTAGATTATTAATGCCGGCATTTTTAATTACAATATCACTTTGGGTCATTGCTGCAAGCCCGATGAATGAACCTACTTCGATCATATCTGGCAACATTGTATGCGATGTGCCACCGAGGTAGGGAACACCTTCAATGTAAAGCATATTGCTGCCAGTGCCACTGATCTTTGCACCCATATTGATCAACATTTTGCAGAGTTGCTGGATGTAAGGTTCGCAGGCTGCATTATAAATTGTAGTAACGCCTTTTGCCATTACCGCAGCCATGATGATGTTGGCTGTTCCGGTAACGGATGGTTCATCAAGAAGTAAATGAGCTCCTTTCAGATTTGGCGCTTCAAGATGAAAGAATCCATCTTCTTCATGATAAGTAAAATTGGCGCCGAGTTTTTCAAAACCGGTAATATGAGTATCCAATCTTCTTCTTCCAATTTTATCCCCGCCTGGTTTTGGAATGAACGCTTTTCTGAACCGGGATAACATTGGTCCTGCAAACATGACTGATCCGCGAAGCCTCCCACTTTTTTTTCTGAATGTTTCACTGTGCAGGAAATCAATATTTACATCGTTTGCCTGGAAAATACAGGTATCTCTTTGAGGCCTTTCAACTTTTATATTCATGTCTTCCAATAGCTCGATCAAAAGATTTACATCAAGTATATCCGGGATATTATTGATCGTAACCTTTTCAGGAGTAAGCAAAACAGCGCTGATAATTTGCAGCGCTTCATTTTTTGCACCTTGTGGAATGATCTCGCCTTTCAGTTTTTTACCACCTTGAACTTCGAATGAATTCATGTTGTTCTAAGTATTAAGTATAAAGGTAAAAAGTATATAAGTTAAGAGGTACCAAAAACAAAAGTTGATCCCTTCGAAGATCAACTTTTATACTTTATCAACTTATATACTTTTTAATGATCAGTATCTTTTCTTTTTATAACCGCCGCCACCTCCGCCACGATTATCACGGCTATCGTGTCTTCTGCCTCCACCGTTACTACCACCGCCGCGTTGTTGAAACTTTCCCCCTCTTGGTTTTCCGTAGCCACCTCTATCCCTGTCACGGTCACGCATATCTTGCTGAGGGCGGTATGCTTTTACAAATGGAGTATTAGTAAATGTAAGTTGGCCATCAGTAATTCCGGTCAATTCACTTTGGATGGCGTCATCATGCACTATTTCCTTATGCCAGTTGTTGTAAGCAAGCTTCATGTAATAGGCAACTGCATTTGCAAAACCAAGTCGCTTATCAGGGTTTTCTTCTTTTAATGCTTTATTAATAACCACCTCAAGATTTTTTCCCAAATGTGAGAACTTAGGATAACGTTTTGGATAATGAAGTGGTTTTGGCTTTGCCTTTAATGTTTCTTTTGTAGGAATGGGGTAGGGCGATTTTACTTCAAGTTTAAAATCAGAGATCAGGAAAAGATGATCCCAGAGTTTATGCCTGAAATCCTCCACGTTTTTCAAGTGGGGGTTTAAGAAACCCATCAATTCAATCACCGCCTGGGCATTAGCCTGGCGCCTATCAGGGTCCTCGATGCTTAATAAATGTTCGATCATCTTTTGAATATGGCGACCATATTCACGCATTACCAATTGGTTTCTTATAGTATTATATTCCATGAAATGTCATTAGAGAAGTAACAAATGTAGATAAAGAGTTCGAGATGTTTAATATTTTGAAGTATAAAGGAAGGGAAAAAAGAAGGGGCCCCGAACCAAGGCCCCTTTTACAAGCCACCATCCTCTTCCACCTAAGAGGTCGTTTAATGATCAGAAGTTGATTGACGACTGGACAGTAGACTCGTTACATTCTTACCACTGCATCCATTTTCGCTGTGTAACGGCGGTTTCGTCATAGGTCAGCACTGGCGCCTCAACCTGATCTGCTGTAATAATTTTATATAAATAAGAGCTTTTTAAATAAATTTTCGCTGCATATAACAACAAATATGATACCAATAATTCTTTATGATTTTAATATATCCGGGTAATTTTTTTCGAATTCAGAAATCTTTATAGTGGAGAAAATCATAATTAGAGTTTTGGTGAACATTCTATTCAACAAAAGTATATCCCATTATTATCAATTACAATTGTAAATATGCCTGCTATTTTATCTGTTTAAAACTTTTTTAAAGGTGAAAATTTTCATCAATAAACTACGTCAACCGGATGTAAAAAAACTGAACCTGGATGTTGTTTTACTATTTGTCATGTTTGACTTAAAGTAGAAAAATTTGGTTTTTCCCATGCATAATCACTTCGGTTACCTTTGTTTCTTATGAATATTGCTATTTATCCAGGGATTTGGGGAG
>VBAS01000424.1:2381-4633 GCA_005882975.1 Bacteroidota bacterium
CAAGGCAACAGCCTCAACACAGATTCATCATACTAACTGATCAAAAACCAACAGATCAATTTTCTTTTTCCCAAAATATTGAGATCAATTTTATAAAGAGACCTTCCCAAAATGTATTATTAAAAAAGATATGGTGGGATATAAAACTCCCTTTGATATTAAAAAAAGTAAAGGCAGATCTGTTCATTTCATTTCAGAATGCTTGTTTATTGGCAGCCCATATTCCTCAATTTATAATGATTGAAAATTTAGAAAAGATAAACAAAGCCCGGGTTAAAATAGCCCGGTTATTAATAGCTCCAAATAACCTGGTAAAAAAGCAACTAATTAAAAAATTTGAAATAAAAGAGGAGAGAATAGCTGTTATATATCCGTCAGCCAATAAAATTTATGAGCCAATTAATGAACAAAAAAAAGAAGCCATAAAAAATAAATACACTGAAGGCAAAGAATTTTTTTATTTCAACAGTATTTTACCAGACGAAAAAAATCTTATAGATCTTCTAAAATCCTTTTCTTATTTCAAAAAAAGACAGCAGAGCAATTTCAAGTTATTAATCAATGCTATATCCAATTCATTTTTTGCAAAAAGCCTTGAAGGTTATAAATACAGAAACGATATACGGATTATTGATACAAAAAATAAAAAGGAAGAAGTAATGATCACTGCTTCAGCGTATGCCGCTGTTCTGCCTTTTAATGCAAATGAAAATATGATAGCGGCATTTAATGCTGCCCGATCAGGTGTGCCGGTGGTCGCAGTAAAAAATTCTATAATTAATGAAGTGTTTGAAGATGCCGCCTTATATTCCCAATCTGAAGCAGCAAAAGATATTGGTGAGAAAATGATGCAGGTTTATACAAATGAAGATTATCGTACCATGTTAATTGAAAGAGGAAAACAGGTTGCTGATGAATATACCAGTGGAAAAACCGCCGAACTGCTCTGGCAATCTATTATAAAGACGTTAGAATGAATTGAGTTATTTTTGCCGCCAATTTATAATTGTATAAAATGAAGACCTCAACAATTACAGTAGACGTTCAATTGAACGATGATAAGGTGCCTGAAGCAATTTTATGGAGAGCTTCCGACTCAACGATAGACAATGCGCAAAAAGCAAAAGCAATGATGTTGTCTTTTTGGGATGGCGCAGAAAAGACGGCGTTACGTATTGATCTTTGGACAAAAGAAATGATGGTAGATGAAATGACTGATTTTTTTTATCAAACATTAATGACCATGGCCGACTCTTATAATCGTGCTACTCAACACCAGGAACTTGTTGAGGAGATGAAAAAATTTGCACATGAATTTTATAATAAGTCAAGAGAAAAACAAATGCAGGAAAATAAAGCCTAGAATTGTTTGATGTTCGGGATTTGATGTTTGAAGTTGAGTGAACATCAAAAATTGGGATAATCTCGAACAATAAACTTCAAACCTCAAACAAAAAAATATGAGTCTTGAACAAAAAATAATGGGTGACCTCAAAACTGCAATGCTTGCAAAAGATGAAAAGGCATTGCGTAGTCTTCGGGCGATCAAAGCCGCCATTTTATTAGCAAAAACTTCTGAAGGTGCCGGCGGTGATTTAAAAGAGGATGATGAAATAAAGCTGTTGCAAAAATTAGTGAAGCAGCGTAAAGATTCTCTTGAAATATTTCAACAACAAAACCGTACTGATCTTGCCCAGAAAGAACAGGAAGAGATCGAAATAATTGAAAAGTTTTTACCAAAACAGCTTTCTGCTGATGAATTAAGATCAGAAGTAGCAGCGATTATTACCGAGGTTGGTGCTTCTTCACAGGCTGATATGGGAAAAGTAATGGGAGCCGCAACAAAGAAGCTGGCAGGTAAAGCGGATGGCAAAACGATTTCTGCATTGGTAAAAGAACTTTTGTCCGGCAAATAAGTATAATGATCCTTGATATAATTGTTGCTGTGATCATAATTCTAGCTGTTATCAAAGGATACCGGCAAGGATTGATCGTTGCTCTTTTTTCTTTGGTAGCATTTGTTATCGGTCTTGCTGCAGCTATAAAGCTGTCCGTTGTGGCTGCAGATTATATAGGCAAAGCTGTAAAAATTTCAGATAAATGGTTGCCGGTAATTTCCTTTGCAGTTGTTTTCTTAATAGTGGTGTTGTTGGTAAGATTCGGCGCAAAATTTATTCAAAAAACAGTTGAGCTTGCAATGCTGGGGTGGGCCAACAGGGTTGGAGGGGTTTTACTATATGGGGTTTTGTACC
>VBAS01000425.1:0-2410 GCA_005882975.1 Bacteroidota bacterium
GTCTTGCCTGAGGCAAAACGCTTTTCTTTTTTTACCCTTTATGATTAAGATTTACGAGTGACATTACTTGAACCACTGGTTTTAATATCACGGATCAATCCTTCTCCTTTGAATCTTACGCTGCTTGCACCACTTGCCTTTGCGCTCAATTCTTTATTCACCGTAATATTTACTGAAGATGCGCCGGAAGCTTCAGCATTGCAATAATTAACAGTCATATCAAATCCTTTAAAATCGCTGGCCCCGCTCGCATCTATACTCAATTCAGCTGCATTGCCAGAGATCGTTGCATCAGACGCGCCGCTAATATTAAAACTCAATTTCTTTGAGTCAATCCTACCTTTCAGATCGCTGGCGCCGGATAATCTTACAGAAAGATCTTCAGATGAAATACCTTCTTCAAAAAATACATCGCAAGCGCCACTAACATCAAGCCTCTCGATTTTTTTTAGAGAAATATATGCTTTCAATTTTTGTTTATCGCCGTTCCATCCTTTCCAGAATTTTTTATCATCATCAAAACGAATGATCAAAACGCCATTCTCCACTTTTGTAATGATCTTTTCTTTGTATTCCGCTTTTGAAGCACTGATCGCTACTGCATCTTCATTACCCTGCGAGATGTAAACGGTAAAAGCATTAGAAATTTTGATGGCATGAAAGCCACTTAGATTCCTTGCTTCGGCATTAGGATCGTTGATCGTTTTTTGTGCAAACAATATCGTACTAACTAACATTAACATCAACATCACTTGTATCTTTTTCATGTTCGTTATTTTTAAAAAAATTATTTACTAATCTTTTTTATGCTGCTTCCGCTTGTTTTCAGATCTCTTATCATTCCGCTTCCTTTATAATAAACATCGCTTCCCCCACTTGCATTTGCGGAAAGCTCTTTATTCACCGTAACATGCACATCGCTGCCGCCGCTTGCGTCTACATCGCAAATATCTGAAACAAGATCGTAGCCTTTAAAATCGCTTCCACCACTTGCATGTATAGTAAGTCTTGCGGCTTTACCTGAAATATCAACATCACTGCCACCACTTGCCTGTATGTTTAATTCATCTGTTTCAATTTTTCCATCGAAATCTGAACCGCCGGATACTTCCATTGCCAATTTTGCAACTTTAATTGAACCATCAATTGAAATATCAGAACCACCGGATCCTTCAAGCCTGTCAATATTTTTAAAAGAAACGTATGCTTTCATTTTATGATTACTCCAATCAAATTTTGAACTATTCTTCCAATCAAACCAAATTCTTAAAACCCCATCTTTTACTTCTGTTATTATTTTATCCCTGTATTCAGTTTTGGCAGCACTTACTGCAACAGCTTCTTCACCCTGGCTCAGATAAAGATCGATACCGCCTGAAACTTCAATGGCATGAAAACCTGATACATTTCTTTTTTGCGCATTAGCATCATTAATTGTTTTCTGTGCTGAAGCAGTTGTGATCAATCCAGTTACTAATAAACTAAATAATAATTTTTTCATGGCTATACATTTTAAATTTTGGAAACATTTCCACCTGTGTTAGTTTTTATTTCACGAATGCCGGCATTGCCTTTATATTTTATATAACCACCGGTATCAGCTTTTACAGTTAATTCTTTTTCTACTGAAATATAAATTCCTGCACCCGTACTCATTTTGATCACGCAGGTATTTGTAGTTAGATCTTCTCCGTTGAATTTACTGCCGGTATCTCCTTTTGCATCCAGCTTATCTACTTTTCCGGTAAGAGTGATCTTTGAGCCAGTGTTTTGGTCAACCGTTAAAGTACCAATATTTAATTCTGCCTTTACCAGGCCTCCGGTATTGGCTTTTAATTCAAATGTAGTTGCCTCTAATATGCCATCAACATTCGCTTCAGCTCCTGTAGTTACATGGAGCAGGTCAAGCGATTTATAAGAAACATACGCTTTCAGGTGTTTGCTTTCGTTTTTCTTATTGATAGCGCCACTTTTTGTTTCATAATGGATCCTCAAAATACCATTTACTACTTCTGTTACAATTTTATCGCGAAACTCGATCTCTGATGCGCTGATTGCAACTTCCTCAGCATCTCCTTTGGTCAAGGTGAGTTGAATACCAGTAGCTACATCAATTCCGTGAAAACTGCCAACCGTCCGTTTCTCAGCATTGGCGTCATTTATAGTTTTTTGGGCGAAAGAAGTGGTTATTAAACCCACAAATAAGAATAAGAATAAAAAGGTTTTCTTCATAAACAATGATTTGTATGTTATACGAAGGGAAGCGTAGAAAGGTTACACAAGTAAAAAAATAATTTATCCTTAGTTTTGTGCTAGAACTTCAGAGTTTCCCGGGGTGCCCGACAAAGTTGCCGGAGCTGAGATAAAACCCGTAGAACCTGATCAGGGTAATGCCTGCGCAGGGAAGGAG
>VBAS01000425.1:2491-4763 GCA_005882975.1 Bacteroidota bacterium
TTAAAAAATGAAGAGGATTGCCATTTTAATTATCGCTGCTATTGTCGGCAACGCGGTATTTGGCCAAACTAAAGACAGTACAAAACGAGACAGTTTTCTTTTGATGGAACCTGTAGAGGTTAAAGCTACACGGGCCGGAGAGAATTCGCCTTTCACAAAAACCAATTTGACCAAAAAGCAAATCGAAAAAGTGAATCTTGGGCAGGACCTGCCATTTATTTTAAATCAAACACCATCAGTTGTTGTGAATTCCGATGCTGGTAATGGAGTTGGATATACGGGTATTCGTATCCGCGGTTCTGACGCGTCAAGGATAAATGTTACTCTGAATGGAGTTCCATTTAACGATGCCGAAAGCCAGGGAACCTTCTTTGTCGATCTGCCCGATATTTCTTCATCCGTTGGAAGCATACAAGTACAGCGTGGAGTTGGTACTTCATCAAATGGTGCCGGTGCTTTTGGAGCAAGTATAAATATTAGTACCAATGAAGTTAATCTGAAACCTTATGCCGAGTTTAATAATAGTTATGGCTCATTCAACACATGGAAGAATACGGTTAAAATTGGAAGTGGTTTAGTGAGTGATCTTTTCACAACAGATTTTCGTTTATCAAAGATCAGCAGTGATGGGTATATCGACAGAGCAAGCAGTAATCTAAGATCATATTATTTTTCCATCGCTTATCTTGGTAAAAAGAGTTCACTTCGGTTCAATATGTCTTCCGGTAAAGAAAAAACTTACCAGGCATGGTATGGAGTCTGAAAACAAATCGAACTATCAACTATGCCGGCATGGAAAGACCCGGTGACCCTTACGACAATGAAACAGATAATTATAAACAGGATCATTATCAAGTATTCTTTAACCAGGAACTAACAAGTCGTTTAAAATTCTCTGCAGGTTTATTTTATATAAAAGGCAAAGGATATTATGAACAATATAAAGCTGATGAAGCTTATGCTGATTATGGTTTGCCTGAACCAATTTATGGAACTGATACGATCACCAACACAGATCTTGTAAGACAACTTTGGCTCGACAATGATTTTTATGGAAGTGTTTTTTCCCTGCAATACAAAACTGATAGATCACAACTCACTTTTGGCGGCGGATGGAACCGCTATGAAGGCAATCACTATGGCGATGTTGTTTGGGCCGAAAAGGGTTTGACATTGCCCGCCAGGTGGTATGATCTTGATGCAAATAAAAATGATCTAACTCTTTATTTTAAACAACAGGCAAAGATCAGTTCATTGGTCTCTGTTTTTTATGATTTGCAATATCGGGGAGTGAAGTATGACCTGTATGGTTTCCAGGATAATCCTGGTATCATTATTAAAAACAACTATAATTTTTTTAACCCAAAGGCAGGATTAAGTTTTCAAAAAAATGAATGGTCAGGTTATTTCTCTTACAGCCGCGGACAAAAAGAACCCAACCGTGAAGATTTTGAAGCAGGAATAGATCAACAACCCAAACCAGAAAAATTAAATGACCTTGAATTGGGTATTGAAAAAAGAAATGCTAAATACAATTTTGGCATAACAGGGTATTACATGCATTACAACGATCAACTTGTATTAACCGGCAAAATAAATGATGTGGGTGCCTATACAAGAACAAATATTCCTAATAGCTATCGGATGGGGGTTGAATTAACAGCAGGGGTAGGTATAACATCCTGGTTAAATGCTACAGGTAATTTTTCTTTAAGCAAAAACAAGGTGATCGATTTTGTTGAATACATCGATGACTACGACAACGGCGGACAACAAATCAACCGGTATTCAAAAACAGATATTGCTTTTTCCCCGAATATGGTTGGCGGAGCCACTATAAATTTTATTCCGTTAAAAAATGCAGAGTTGAGTTTAATAAGTAAATATGTTGGCAAAGAATATTTAGACAATACACAAAATGAAAGCCGTAAGCTGAATGCATATTATACTCAGGATGCAAGATTCATTTATACCATCAGTAAAAAATGCCTGAAAGAATTGAACATCATTTTACAGGCCAACAATGTTTTTGATAAAAAGTATGAACCGAACGGTTATACATTCAGTTATTATTATGGTGGCAGTTTAACAACGGAGAATTATTATTTCCCAATGGCGGGCAGGAACTTTATCGTTGGAGTAAATTTAAAGTTCTGAGTTATAATTATAAAGTTCAGAGTTATTGACTCTGAACTTTATTACAATTTTTGAAGAATAATTTTTATCAACCACCCACTTTCTCCTGCCATGCGAGCATTCCACCCACAAGATT
>VBAS01000256.1 GCA_005882975.1 Bacteroidota bacterium
ACTTTTGCTGCTTCTTTTGGAGTAGTTATTATACAATGAAAAAATATTCACGGATTTTTAAATATCTCGGCCAGTATAAAGGACAAATTTTTCTTTATTTTCTTTTTATCATTCTTTCTGTTGTTTTCTCTATTGTTTCACTTGGAATGCTCGCCCCTTTCTTTGACCTGATCTTTAAACAAGCTAACGGCAGGCCACAAATGCAGGGAGAGAATGCTCTTATTCAATCATTAAAAGACTGGATGATCCATCAAAGAGATTCAACTGGAATGTTCAGCGGCGCCCTTGGAATTTTAGGATTAATAGTAATTATCATTATTGTTTCCATTTTATTGAAAAATCTTTTTCTCTATCTCTCCTATTATATTCTTAATCCACTAAAGAATCAAGTTGTCAATAGACTGCGCCTGGATTTATATAATAAGATACTCCATTTGCCGATTGGCTATTTTACAGAGAAAAGAAAAGGGGACCTGATCAGTCGTATCACAAATGATGTAAATGAAGTGGAAGGATCTGTAGTAAGTACTTTGGAAGGATGGGTAAGAGATCCTTTAACAATCATCATAAATTTTACAGTGCTTTTTTATATCAGCCCTCAGCTTACATTTTTTATTTTACTCTGCATACCAATCATTGGAGTGGTACTGGGGCGAATTACCCGTTCTCTGAAAAAACAATCTAATGAAGTAGCGATCAAACATGGGGAATCTGTTTCAGCACTTGATGAAACACTTAGTGGCTTGCGTGTAATCAAAGCTTTTAATATCGAAACGTTATTGAAGAATCGTTTCTTTTCTGTCAACTCTGAATTATTGAATGCAAAAAATCATATTGGCTATCGGAGAGATCTTGCTTCACCTCTTTCTGAATTTATGGGTGTGGTTATTTTTTGCGGCATATTATGGTTTGGTGGACAGTTGGTATTAAAAAAAGAGTTACTTGAGCCTTCTGTCTTCCTTGCTTATTTGGCATTGTTTTATAATATCATCAACCCGGCCAAAACACTTTCCACTTCTTTCAGCAATATGCAAAAAGGCAGCGCTGCTATTGCAAGAATTGAAGAGGTATTGAAAACTCCTATCACTGTTGATGATAATATAAATGGCCTTCAACTTCAATCATTCAATGATAAAATTGAATTCAGAAATGTGCGGTTTGCATATGAGGATGCAGTGATACTTGATAATATTGATTTGATAGTTGAAAAAGGAAAAACAATTGCATTGGTCGGTTCATCCGGAGCAGGTAAGTCAACATTAGCTGACCTTGTTCCAAGATTTCATGATGTAACAAGCGGCGAAGTTTTGATCGATGGAATAAATATTAAAGATTATTCCCTTCATTCTGTAAGAAGTTTAATGAGTATCGTAACACAAGAACCGATCCTTTTTAATGATACCATTGCAAACAATATTAGCCTGGGAAAACCCGGCGCAATTGAAGATGAAATTATGCAGGCGGCCAAAGTAGCCAATGCTCATAATTTTATTACTCAAAAAGAAATTGGTTATGCAACTAATATTGGTGACCGTGGCAGTAAACTCAGTGGCGGTGAAAGACAAAGATTGACGATCGCAAGAGCTGTAATAAAGAATCCTCCAATTCTTATACTTGATGAAGCCACTTCATCTCTCGATACAGAAAGTGAACGATTAGTGCAGGATGCAATTAATAATATGATGCAAAACAGGACAAGCATTGTAATAGCTCACCGTCTTAGTACTATTCGCCACGCAGATGAGATCATTGTTTTGCAAAAAGGAAAAATTGTAGAACGTGGTACACATGATCAATTGCTTTCTCAAAATGGCTTTTATAAAAAATTGGTCGAAATGCAGGAAGTTAAATAACATCAAATCCTATCGGGATTTTACCATTTAATTTTTCCTGTTGCTAACTTAATAGTACTTTAATAAAGGGTCTGATATTTGTATTATCAAGCAAAATAAATTTCATCTGATTTACAAGTCTTTCATATTTTTCTTCTTGTTCTTAATTCATGAAAAAAGCACTGCCGGAAATTTACTATCGGAAATAAATTCCACAAAAAAAGAAGCATTAGATTTTATTGATAAGATAGATCAAACAAAAGAAAACAGTTTGTGGCCAAACGTAAAATCAAAATTGTTTTATGATAATCTTAAACTGAATTTGGAAAAACCACTGAGTTTTTATCCGGGACGCAGCACTAATTTTTGTTCATATGGCGCTCTTTCCTATTTAGTAATGGAAAAAGATCCGCTGGGTTATGTAAAATTTATGAATGAATTATACGAAAAGGGAGAAGCAATTTTTAATAATAATCATTTTAAACCGTCGGACGCTGTTATGAATGCAGCAGGCACATTAAAATTTAAAGGCGTACTTGACATACGACATGCTGAACAAATGTGGTTTCTTGTTTTAGCAGATAAGTTCAAAGGCTATCTTAATTTCTTTGATAAAAAATTCAATGAAGGTGATGAAAATAGTTTTTGGGCAGCTACAAACCTTGGCAAATTTGATCGTATGGTTAATAAAATGTGCGGCGTCCATGTAAAGGCTGTTGGCAGCGATCTGATCAAACCATGGGTGAAAGATGATTATAGTTATCTGTCCAAAAGGATCGACAGCAATACTGTGAGTCTCTATATCAATAACCGCATTATTCATAAAAAGAATCACGACAAAATAAAATTTTCGATACCAACACATTTTATCATCCTTCGGCAAATAAGGAAGGACGGCGATATGATCACACTTCGTTACTGGGATTATGGGGGAGAAACGGAAATGCAGATCACAAGTCGCACTCTTAAAAAAATAATATTTGGAATTATAACCATTGATAAATGATCCGCTTGTCTTTCATTTCAATTTCTTGTCTATTACTTGTTGCTTCATGCAGCACAAAGATCATTTCTACCAATATTTACCAGGAACAGAAGGAAAACCTTGACAATATTGAACGCCACTATGAAAAATTAAACCCTGCAAACCATTTTAGTCTTGCCTTCACCGATACAAAATTTAATATTGTTTCTCTGGAGATGATCACGGATACCTTAACAAGGATCTATGAGTTTAATGTGACTGAAAAAAGACTGGTGGACTCATTAATTAAATTTAATTACGATACTGCCGGCATATACTATTTGATAAGAAAAATGCAACAATCGAAAGTCACTTGGATCAACAGTTTTGATTATTACGTAAATGACCTACCTCAACAACTGATAATTCTAAGTATCAAACCCGTAACCATTCGCTATATTTTCTCACCGCCAAAATATGTAGCATTGGCCTATTTCAGAACCAATCAATTTTTTGATGAGAAAGGAAGATTATTGGATGGCAGACGTACAAAAGAAGTTCGAAAAATAAAAGGACAGGTGTTTTATAAAATAACAGACCGGATCTGTTATACCATTACAGAAAAATATCGATGACAATACTTACTTCAACACTTCTCTCGAAATAACGATCTTCTGTATCTCGCTTGTTCCTTCGCCGATAGTACAAAGTTTAGAATCCCGATAATATTTTTCTACAGGAAAATCTTTTGTATAACCATAACCACCAAATATCTGGACGGCATCATTTGCTACTTTCACTGCCACTTCACTTGCATAATATTTTGCCATCGCGGATTCTTTTGTCATTTGTTGCCCCCGCTCCTTTAGATCACATGCATGCAATATCAACAATTCCGATGCAGCTATTTCAGTTGCCATATCTGCGAGTTTAAAAGATACTCCCTGGAAACTTGAGATCGGTTGATCAAACTGATATCGCTCCTGTGAATATTTCAATGCAGCCTCATAGGCACCCTTTGCAATACCTAATGCAAGTGATGCAATAGATATTCTTCCGCCATCTAATACTTTTAATGATTGTTTAAAACCATCTCCCACTTCACCTAAACGATTTGTATCCGGTATCCTGCAATTATCAAAGATCATTTCAGCAGTTTCACTTGCCCGCATTCCTAGTTTGTTTTCTTTTTTACCACCGCTAAAACCGGGAGTACCTTTTTCAACAATAAATGCTGTTGCATTATTTTTTGCTCTTGGCTCACCTGTTCTACAGATCACCACACATATATCACAGCTCTTACCATGAGTGATCCAGTTTTTAGTTCCATTGATCACCCAATCATTTCCATCCTTTACTGCTGTGCATTTCATATTACCAGCATCACTGCCAGTTCCAGGTTCGGTCAAACCCCATGCGCCGATCCATTCTGCTGTCGCAAGTTTTGGTAAATACTTTTTCTTTTGCTCTTCATTTGCAAAACTTAATATATGCCCTGTACAAAGTGAGTTATGAGCAGCAAGACTTAAACCGATAGAGCCACACACTTTTGATATTTCTTCAATGATAATTTTATATTCAAAATAACTTAAACCTGCGCCGCCGTATTTCTCAGGCACTAATACTCCCATCATCCCCAACTTTCCCAACTCCTTGAAACATTGAACAGGGAATTCCTGAGTTTCATCCCATTCCATTACATGTGGCTTGATAAATTGCTGTGCAAAGTCCCTGGCTGTTTGTGCTGCGTGTTGTGTTATTTCACTTGTTTCAAAATTCATTATTATTCCTTTCTTTTATTAAAGACCTGTTCAAATAATTTGCGCTGCAAGGTAGGTAGAATTTTTGGATGCGCTAACATCCGTTAGTTTTAATTCTTATTGGATTTCCTGCTTCATGAAAACTCCAACACAAGTCCATCGTATGCAAGATGGATGCCATCCGGCAATTCCGCTTCAATTTCTTCATGCCGGCCGAGTTGATGAGAAATATGCGTGAAATACGCTTTTGGGATTTTTAATTCCTGAACAATATCAATTGCTTCAGCCAAAGTAAAATGAGAAATATGATGTTGCTTGCGCAGCGCATTTAGCACAAGAATTTCGCTTCCTCTTATTTTTTCTTTTTCGCTTTCTTCGATACGGTTAGCATCCGTGATGTATGTAAACTTTCCAAAGCGAAAACCAAACACTTGCATTTTTAGATGCCAGACCATGATGGGTTGCACAGGAATATCACCGATCATAAATGGTTCGTTGGTGATCGTGTTTAAATTTACCACAGGAACACCGGGATATTTTTCTTCAGTAAAAACATAAGGAAATTCTCTTTTGATCGCGGCTTCGGTTAATGTATTAGAATAAATTTCCATGACAGGCTTATAAAAAAAATTAAAAGCCCTTACATCATCAAGCCCGGCAATATGATCTTTATGCGGATGAGTGAAAAGGACAGCATCCAGTTTTTTTACTTTCTGCCGCAACATCTGGTAACGAAAATCCGGTGTGGTATCAACTACAATAGTTGTCGTGGGTGATTGCACCATTATACTTGGCCGTAATCGTGTATCTTTTTTATCTGTTGAAGTGCATACTTCACAGTCGCATGCTACCATTGGCACACCTGCACTGGTACCCGAACCAAGAAAAGTTATTTTAAGCGGAGGACAAGTCACAAGTAAAAATAAGAAATGAGGAACGAAAAATGAGGAATATGACAACTAGGAAGTGTAACGACTACCTTATCATTTCTTATTACTTTTTATTTCACATTCCCTTCAGTAATTTTCAATATTACTTCTTTGTAAAGCTTTTTGGATTCTTCAGATAACAGTTCAGTATTTATCTCAAGTTGCGGTATCAGGTCGAGCATTGTATTAATGCGGCCCTCGAGTTGAAGAAATTTATTCAGCACCACCACTTTTCTTTCTTCCAGTATACAATAGCCACTTTGGAAGGTGCCTCTTTCATAGCGAAGGACATAGCCGGCTTCTTCAACAACAGTTTCTAACTTATCTAAAGTGGTCTGAGTATATTTCATAAACCCCAAACCCCTAAAGGGGCTTTTATAGTTTTATAATTGTAATGTTTTTTCATTGCGAAACTACATTATAAACAACTTTCTGATTTAATTCTTTTCCACAAATGTGAGAACATTTCAATCTAAGTCTCCCCTTTAGGGGAACAGGGGGTTAGGTTTACTTACTCTGCATTTTAATCACCGGTACGATCATTTCTTCCATACTCACCCCACCGTGTTGAAAAGTATTACGGTAATAATTCACGTAGTAATTATAATTATTGGGATAACATAAGAATCCATCTTCTTTTGCAAAAATGAACGATGAATTAACTGTTGGCACTGGCAACCCAGCTTCTCTTGGATCCCGAAAAGCAAGCACTTCTTTAGGCTCATAATTCAGATTGCGACCATGTTTATAGCGAAGATTAGTAGTCGTTTGTTTGTCCCCAACCACTTTGTATGCTGTTTTCACTTTAACACTTACGTGATCGGTGGCTAAAACAATTTTAATGTTCTTATCCGCTATTTTTTTCAATGCCTGGTGTAGCGGCGAATGTTCAAACCAACTGCGTGTAATACTTCTGTAACTCATCTCATCACTGGCAAGTTCTTTCAGCACCTCCATCTCCGTTCTTGCATGGCTAAGCATATCAACAAAATTATACACGATCACATTCAGGTCATTGCCCAGCAGGTTATGAATATTATTTTGCAGATCAAGCCCTGCCTGGTTATTCACCACTTTAGTATATGAAACTTTCAGATCTCCTTTACCCAACCTTTTTAATTGTGCCCTGAAAAATTCTTCTTCATGTAAATTTTTTCCGCCTTGTTCGTCATCATTTTTCCATTGAACTGTAAATTGTTTTTCAATATCAACTGGTAACATGCCTGCAAAAATTGCATTGCGGCAGTATTGGGTAGCAGTTGGAAGAATACTGTAAAAGCTATCCTCTTCAAGTATACGAAAGCTCTCCGCAAACATCGGCTGTATCGCTTTCCATTGATCAAAACGAAGATTATCAACCAAAATAAAAAACAACGGGGTTCCTTTTTCCAAATGAGGCAGCACTTTAAACTGCATCAAGGTATGCGACATCACGGGACCATCACCACTTTTTGGTTTCACCCATGATGCATAGTGGCGTGAAATAAATTTAAAGAATTCGGTATTCGCTTCACTCTTCTGGCTCTGCAATACTTCCTGCATTTCAGGGCTATCACTTTTTTCCATTTCCAGTTCCCAATACACAAGCTTTTTATAAATATCCATCCATTCATTATGATCTGGACTGCTGTTTAGTGCCATAAAAAGATTCCGGAACTGTTGTTGATAAGCCGTCGTTGTTTTCTCAGCCACCAATCTTTTATTATCAAGGATTTTTTTCAGGCTCAGCAATACCTGGTTAGGATTCACCGGCTTTATCAGGTAATCACTGATCTGCGAGCCGATGGCATCATTCATCAGGTTCTCGGTTTCATTTTTTGTTATCAGTACTATCGGAATTTGCTGGCTCACTTCTTTGATCTTTGCAAGTGTTTCCAGGCCGGTAATGCCCGGCATCGTTTCATCGATCAATACAACATCAACAGGATTTTCTTTTACATAATCGATCGCATCAAACCCATTGGTCAGTGTATGTACTTCGTATCCTTTGCTTTCAAGAAAAAGTTTTTGTGATTGCAGACTTTCTATTTCATCATCAACCCAGAGAATTTTTGCTAATGCCATTCAGTTTGGTTTTATTTAATTTAGTCAACTTTCGTGCTACTATTAGACTTCGTTGCGACGCTTCGTTCAGCTTTCTATTTTCTATTGAGCAACTGCGTCGCAGTTTACCCTGAGCTTGTCGAAGGGTCGCATTCTTCAACTTCCAGAAATTCTATTCGCCGGTTTAAAACGGGAAGAGTTCAAATTTAGTTTAATAACTTCAGCTATTGTAGTTTTGCGCCCTTGCCTTTAACAAAACAGCAACATGTCCAACACCAGGAAGATAATCAATGATCCCGTTTATGGTTTTATTACTATCGATCATCCTTTGATATTGGATATTATTGCTCATGGCATTCGCTCATCTTGTTTACCCGGGTGCTGTTCATTCCCGTCTTCATCATTCGCTAGGAGCATACCATCTTATGTGTAATGCGTTAAGTGAGCTAAAGAATAAAGGCATTGAAATTACTCATGAAGAAGAGCTTGGTGCAAAGGTTGCTATTTTATTACACGATATCGGTCACGGACCCTATTCACATACTCTCGAAAAAGAATTGATCAATGATGTCAATCATGAAGCCATTTCGCTGCTCATCATGAAAGTGCTCAATAAAGAATTCAATGGGCAATTACAAATAGCAATTGAAATTTTCACCAATTGCTATCCTAAAAATTTTTTATACCAGTTGATCGCCGGGCAGGTTGATGTTGACCGAATGGACTACCTGACCCGTGATAGTTTTTTTACTGGGGTATCAGAAGGGGTGATTGGCTATGACCGTATTATAAAAATGCTGACCGTTCATAACGGCCAGTTAATGGTAGAAGAAATGGTCTCACGCCGGCTTATGTATTGGCAGGTGTACTTACATAAAACTGTGCTCAGTGCAGAAATGATGCTGGTGAAAATCATTCAAAGAGCAAAAGAACTAATTGCAAAAGGAATCAAAACAGAAGCCGCCACATCAGCTTTAAATTACTTTTTACAAAACCCTTCCACAAATCATAAAACACAAGAACATCTTGATACTTTCTGCAGGCTTGATGATTTTGATGTAATGGCAACTGTAAAAAACTGGATAGATCATCCTGATAAAATTCTATCAACACTTTGCCGGGGATTAGTTGACCGGAAACTTTATAAAGTCAAATTGCAAGCCGACTCATTTGACAATTCACTTGTTAACGAAAAGAAAAAAGAGGTGATGCAAAGATTCGGTATCAGCAATGAAGAAGCCGATTATTTCGTTTTTACCGGTGAAGCAATAAACACAACTTATAACCCGGAAGACGAGCGAATAAATATTTTATTCAAAGATGGAAGTGTAAAAGATATTTCAAAAGTTGACAATGCTTTGATCCATCAGCATCTCGCAAGCCCCGTTAAAAAACAGTACATTTGTTATTTAAGATAGCTGTGAGCCATGAGCTACGAGCTGTGAGCCAAATTGAAAGTCACAGCATAATTGCTCGCAGCTAAACACCCGTAGCTCGAAGTTTTTCTTATGACATTTTCGGCATTACAGATAGCAGCACTTATCAATGGTAAAACAGAAGGCGATGTAAGTATTTCTGTCACTTCTTTTGGAAAAATTGAAGAGGCGCAAAATGGCCAGCTTGCTTTTTTAGCAAACCCCAAATACGAAGAATATTTATATAGCACGAAGGCATCAGTGATCATTATAAATGAAGCATTGGAATTAAAGGAACCTGTTACCGCAACCTTGATCCGTGTACCAGATGCATATTCTGCTTTTGCAAAATTGTTAAGCACTTACCAGCAAATGATGCAGCAGCAATTGAATGGCGTCCAACAACCGGTTTATATTTCTGCTTCTGCTTCTTATGGACAAAATGTTTTTATAGGTGCGTTTGCTTATCTCGGCGATAATGTAAAGGTTGGGGACAATACAAAAATTTATCCCAATGTTTATCTTGGTAACAACGTTAAAGTTGGAGACAATTCTATCATTCATCCAGGTGTAAAAATTTATCATGACTGTATGATCGGAAGTAATGTGATCATTCATGCAGGTACAGTGATAGGAAGTGATGGTTTTGGTTTTGCTCCACAAGCAGATGGCAGTTTTAAAAAAGTACCGCAAATAGGTAATGTGATTGTTGAAGATAATGTTGAGATCGGTGCTAATGCAACTATTGACAGGGCAACCATCGGTTCTACGATCATAAGATCAGGAGCCAAGCTCGATAACCTGATACAGATCGCACATAATGTAGAAATAGGGAATAGTACGGTTGTCGCCGCACAGAGTGGCATAAGCGGCAGTACAAAAGTTGGTAAAGGTGTAATGATCGGCGGCCAGGTTGGAATTGTGGGGCACATTAATATTGGAGATGGCGCAAAGATCAACGCCCAAAGCGGAGTAAGTAAATCGGTAGAAGCCGGTAAAGCGGTTACAGGTTCGCCGGCTCATGATTATACTTCTGCATTGCGTAGTCAGGCCATTAGTCGAAAACTTCCTGAATTAGAAAAAAGAATTAAAGAATTGGAAGCATTAGTGAAGCAACTAATAAACGAAAGAGTTGCCTAAATCCACTGTTTAAAAAGTTACCAACGCAGACCAGATTACTCTCAATTTTCCCTCTCAAAGTGTATCTTTGCCCGCATGATTTCATCCACAGAAAATAAGAATTATATTGCTGAGAATATGACTGCTCCATTCAACCCTGATAAGCAACATTCTATAACTTCCGAAGCAAGTATTTCTGGCACCGGTTTGCATACCGGTGTTCTTGTTGATCTTACTTTGAAGCCTGCTGCACCGGGTTTTGGTATTCAGTTTCAGCGTATCGACTTACCAGGTAAACCGATTATAAAAGCAGATTGCGATTTGGTAACTGATACTAGTCGGGGAACGACTCTTGAAGCTAATGGCGCAAAAGTAAGTACAGTGGAACATGTATTGGCTGCATTAGTGGGAATGGGTATTGATAATTGTTTAGTTGAAGTGAATGGACCTGAAATGCCTATAATGGATGGAAGCAGTGAGCCTTTCGTTGACCTTATTGAAAAAGCAGGCATACACGAACAAGATGCATCCAAGACATGGTATTGCATTGATGAAAATATTTACCTGCAGGATGAAAATAAGAGAGTGGATATGGTGGCAATGCCTGCACCTGATTATTCCGTTACAACCCTGATTGATTTTAATTCTCCTGTTCTTGGAACACAGCATGCAGGTTTGAAAAATATGTCAGACTTCAAAACCGAGATCGCCCCTTGCCGTACTTTTTGTTTTCTGCATGAATTGGAAATGTTATTGGATAATAATCTTATTAAGGGTGGTGACGTAAATAATGCAATTGTTGTAGTTAATTGGAACGTTTAAGAAAAGTTTTTAAGAAAGATAAAATAGAAGTGAAAAGCGAAGGCTATCTTAATAATCTTGAATTACGTTTTCCTAGTGAACCTGCCCGCCACAAATTATTAGATGTTGTTGGAGATCTTGCATTGGTTGGCTATCCTATAAAAGCAAAGATCATTGCAAACAGGCCCGGGCATAGCAGCAATGTTGAATTTGCAAAAAAGATCAAACAATACATAAAAAAAACAAAGCATACTCGCGGTGTTCCGGTTTACGATCCTACAAGGCCACCGGTTTTTGATCTTGCCTATATTGAAAAAAAGTTACCTCATCGTTATCCATTTTTATTACTAGATAAGATCATTGAATTAAGCGACACGCATATTGTTGGGATAAAAAATGTAACCTTCAATGAATGGTTTTTCCAGGGGCATTTTCCCGGGAATCCAATCATGCCAGGAGTATTACAGGTAGAAGCACTGGCTCAGTGCGGTGGTATATTGGCAATGAACATGAGTCCTGAAGGATCATACGATACTTATTTCCTCAAGATCGATAATTGCAAATTCAAGCAAATGGTAAAACCCGGCGATACCATGCTTTTAAAAATGGAACTGTCTACACCTATTCGCCGTGGCATATGTGAAATGAGAGGAACTGTCTATGTTGGTAATAAAATTTGTACAGAAGCGGACCTTGTTGCGCAGATAGTAAAACGCAATGTTTGACACAAAAAACAATGATTTTGTAAGGCTGAAAAAGACATTTTTCAGCCTTACTTTTTATCCACCTTCGTGATAAAAAATACTCAAAAATTAGGCTTTTAAAACCCCTTTAGAGAACTGAATTCCGTACATTCGCAAGCATTTCATTTACCCAATTTTTAAGCGAGGATTCTCCAATTTATGAGCGAAGAAATTAAAGCAAAAGCTATCTCTGTAAGTAATGGTTATGATGCGGATAGCATCCAGGTTTTGGAAGGATTGGAAGCAGTTCGTAAGCGGCCGGCTATGTACATAGGTGATATTAGTGAAAAGGGTTTACACCATCTTGTTTATGAGGTTGTCGACAATTCTATTGATGAAGCCTTAGCCGGATATTGTAAAAATATTGTCGTTACCATTCATGAAGATAATTCTGTATCGGTGGAAGATGATGGTCGTGGTATTCCAACCGAAATGCACACGAAAGAAAAAAGAAGTGCATTAGAAGTTGTGATGACAGTGCTCCATGCTGGTGGTAAGTTTGATAAAAATTCTTACAAAGTTTCAGGCGGTTTGCATGGTGTTGGAGTAAGTTGTGTAAATGCACTAAGTAAAAATTTACATGTAGAAGTTTGTCGTGAAGGAAAAAAGTTTGAGCAGGATTACAAAATAGGAGTACCTCAGTATCCCGTTCGTGAAATCGGCACAACTGATAAAACGGGAACTACGGTTCGGTTCTGGCCCGATGACAGCATCTTTCTTGTTACTGTTTACAAAAAAGATATTTTGGAAGGCCGTCTTCGTGAACTATCTTTTTTAAATAAAGGGGTAAGGATCATATTGAATGATCTTCGTGAAAAGGAAGAAGAGAATGGGACTTACACAAAAACATTTTATAGTGAAGGTGGTATTGTTGAGTTTGTAGAAATGCTGGCACTACTTCCAAAAGTGATCTTTGTGGAAGGCCGTGATGAAGCTACTAATGTTGCTGTAGAAGTGGCGATGATCTATAATGATTCTTATAGCGAACATATTTATTCTTATGTTAACAATATTAATACTATTGAAGGTGGTACCCATGTATCTGGTTTTCGCCGTGCATTAACAAGAGTATTTAAAAGCTATGGAGATAAACAAGGTCTTTTTGAAAAAGCGAAAGTTGAAATTGAAGGTGATGATTTTCGAGAAGGACTAAGCTCGATAATATCTGTAAAAGTTCCGGAGCCGCAATTTGAAGGACAAACAAAAACAAAACTTGGTAACAGCGATGTGATGGGTGTTGTTGATTCTACTGTCTCAAAAGTCCTTGAAGCATATCTTGAAGAAAACCCAAGAGAAGCAAAGAATATCATTAATAAAGTAATTCTTGCAGCACAGGCAAGAGCAGCGGCAAAAAAAGCAAGAGAACTTGTTCAAAGAAAATCAGTATTAAGTGGTGGCGGTTTACCGGGTAAATTGGCAGACTGCTCCAAAAGAGATCCTGCCAAATGTGAACTGTTTCTTGTTGAGGGTGATAGTGCCGGTGGCACAGCCAAACAAGGCCGCGACAGGAGCTTCCAGGCCATTCTTCCCTTACGTGGAAAAATATTGAATGTAGAAAAGGCAATGGAGCATAAGATCTACGAAAACGAAGAGATCAGGAATATGTACACAGCTTTGGGTGTAACGGTAGGAACGCCAGATGATCCAAAAGCATTAAATCTCGTAAAGCTCCGTTATCATAAACTTATTATCATGACCGATGCTGATGTGGATGGAAGCCATATCGCCACATTGATCCTGACCTTTATATATCGCTACATGACCGAGCTTGTAGAACAGGGCCATGTCTACATTGCTCAACCTCCTCTTTATCTAGTAAAAAAGTCTAAAGAACAAGCTTACGCATATAATGAAGAGCAGCGAAAAGTTCTGATCGAGAAAATTGGAGGAGGCAAAGATGATAGTGTAAATGTTCAGCGATACAAAGGATTAGGTGAAATGAACGCAACGCAGCTTTGGGAGACTACAATGAATCCAGAAACAAGAACTCTGAAATTAGTGACGATCGAAAGTGCTGCCGAAGCAGATAGGGTATTCAGTATGCTAATGGGCGATGAAGTAGGACCAAGAAGGGAGTTCATCGAGAGCCATGCACGGTATGCAAAAATTGATGTATAAACTTAAACCGTTAGAAATAAACTGGTTAGTCCTGTTCGTACAGGACTTTTTTATTTCTGGTTATGCTGAAAGGCGTAAAAGTCCTAATTTCAGGCATTCCTAATCAAAAAACCTAATTAACCATGAGTGATGTACAACTTACAGCCTACAATGTAAAAACCAAAGAGAAAGGAGTTCCAGTTATGGATGCCGTGATCACCAAAACTGCCAAGGGAGCTTATATGGTGCAGGGACATGATGGCAAGGGAAATAAGCTGACAACTTTGGTAAACGAAGAAAAGGCAATGGCAGCGATTAAAGCTGGTATTGCAAAACAAGGATGGTAATTTAGTAGCAACAAAATAGCAAAGGGGCTTTTTTAGCCCCTTTCTTTTTATTATTGTTTTATTAGTTTCAATCTGAGTTTCTTTTCGCCAGCTTCTGCTGAAAGAAGATAAATGCCCGGAGGAAATTTTACTGATCTAAGGTCGATGATCGTCCGCTCCACATAGCCGTTTCCAATTAATTTCATTTCCTTGACCCTTCTACCGTTCACATCGTAGATCTTAATACTCATACTCTCATTTTGTGCCAAATTGTATAAAAATTTATACTCCCCATTAGAAGGGTTGGGATAGACTTGCCATTGAATGTCACCATTGAAAATAACCGTGCGTACTGGGGAATAAATAAATGTGTTATCCTTAAACAAGATTTTTAATCTGTAATAACGTA
>VBAS01000426.1:0-240 GCA_005882975.1 Bacteroidota bacterium
ACATGCACAGGAACTGCACAAAGCATCGGGTCAGGGTTTGAAACATTATTTATTTGAATTTTTGATGCTATTTCTTGCGGTATTCTGTGGATTTTTGGCAGAAAACTACAGGGAAACACTTGTGAATAAAGAAAAAGCACATCATTATATACAAAATATGGTGGCAGATCTGAAAGCTGATACCGCCGATCTTAATTTTTCTATTTACTATCAGCAGTTATGGTGCGATCACCTGGACAG
>VBAS01000426.1:297-2931 GCA_005882975.1 Bacteroidota bacterium
TATCATTTCCTGCCATTTTATTGCTGGATACAACCCTTTATCCAAAACGATAATACTATCACACAATTGAAGGCAGGAGGATTTAATCTTATCAGAAATGAGAAAGTAGTTGATTCAATAAACCTGGTTTATAACTTTTACAGAGGCGTAAAGTTTGCCACCGATTACAATATTACCTGTTATTGGGATATTGTACGTAAGGGACAAGAACTAATGGATTTGCCACCCCCGCCAGCAACCATCGAAGAAAACATTCCAAAACATATTCTTCAGAACAAGGAGATCTTTTTTCAATATAATAAACCAGCGATACATCAGCTTTACAGTATGATCACCAATGCAAAAGGAAGCTTGGTGACCACAATAGTAGAAGAAAAGCAATACAAAGAAAAAGCTGAAAGATTGCTCACCTATCTTCAAAAGGAATATGACCTGAAATGAAAAGTTATTCAATTTCACGATACTGAATTTTGAATTACTTCTGAAAAGCACGAACGCACAACAAAGGTATTTGCAATAACAGGGCTGGACGGGAGAGCAATCGGCGACAAATCCCTACCCATCTTCAGTTCTGGCTTGACGTTAATAATTAAGCTGCAAACGTTATCTTCAACAAAATATTTTTAAATCGGCATTTGTTCGGGCTGGACGTTCAATGAATATCCTGCCGTCGCAAATACTTTTTCGTTAGCGGTCAGGCTATGATGACCGTAAATCCCAACAAACCAAATACGACAGAATGTTAAATAGAAGTTTTACACCTTTTCCAATTTTGATAACTGAAAGGCTTGTCCTCAGACAACTAGTAATTAGTGACGAACAAGAAATTTTCACTTTGCGTTCTGACAGTGAAATAAATAAATATCTTAACAGACAAGTAAGCAATACTATTGAAGATGCAAGGAATTTTATAAATAAGGTTAATGAGAACATTAATAAAAATGACTCCCTATATTGGGCAATAACTTTGGGTGACAAAAACATATTGGTTGGGACAATTTGTCTTTTTGGCTTTTCAGATGAAAATAGCAAGTGTGAAATCGGGTATGAACTTTTGACAAACTTTCAAGGACAAGGAATAATGAAGGAGGCTGCAGAAAAAGTTATTGATTATGCATTCAATACAATTAAAGTTCAAAAAATTGAAGCGTTCCTTCATAGAGATAATCAGAGTTCTATAAAGCTGTTGGATAAATTTTCGTTTAGGAACTCAAATGAACCTGATAAGACAAATCCTGAATTAATATGTTACCATTTGACAAATTCAATTGACAATCTTAAATAAGAAACTCACCGAAAAAGCCCGAACCGCTAACAGGCGGTTTGGCAATATGGCGGGGCGAAGAATATATTCTCAACTTTTTGTTCGCTATTCGGCTTCAGTTCCAGCCGACGAATAACGCCAAGCTGTAATTCTTATCATCATCTTTTGTAACTTTATTCAGCAGCAGTTACGGGCTGACGATTTTCAAATACTGCCACATCGCCAAGCCGTGAACGTTGTGCGCAACTTTAAATTGGCCTTAATCAAATCTTAATTTTACTAAAATGAACCATACTATTATCCTTGAAGATTTCAAAATAAACGTGAAAATTAAACTCGCAGTATTATGGACATCCGTAATGTTCTGCTACATATATGAAGACTATTTTGAATTATATGTTCCAAAAAGGGTTGAACGTATAATAAGCGGCGATAGTTTATTAAATACACCGCAGAAGTTATTTGCTGCCTCATGGGTATTGATTATACCTGCCTTGATGATTTTTTTATCAATACTGTTAAAACCTAAATTAAGCCGTTTATTCAATATAATATTTGGCACATGTTACACTGCATTAATGTTATGGATCGCATCAAACTACTCGGATAAGTGGCTAACATTTGCTGTGTTGTTTGCAATTGTTGAAAGTATAATTACTGCGATTATTGTTTGGTATGCGTGGAAATGGCCGAGGGTTTGATATAATTTTTCGTATCAAAGCTGCGCACAACAATTGCATTTGTGCCATTGGGGCTAAAGAATATCGCCCATCAACATTTGTAATTCTACTCAACTGCAGTAATTTGGCCGTATTAATTATTTTAAGAGCTACGGCCAAGCAAGCTTTGGTAATTCTATTTTCCCAACAGCACAAATGCGCGGACGTTAGCAGCAATAATTGTGAAAGGTTCTCTCATTATAATTGCAATTTTCCTGATACTTTCTTCGGGACGATTTTCAAAGGAAGAAGAGTTTGCAAGGACGCTTAAGAAAGTAGTAACTGCCCTTTCCAAACGAGATTCCGCAGCGTTATCGAAGTATATTGACAAGCAAGTCGGAGTTTACATTCTTGGTACAATTGGAGTCTTCAACACCTACGAACACTTCTTAACCTTGGGATTCACCAACACAACTTATCTGCTGTTTCACTTACCTCTAACAAGCTTGATTACGTTGACGACTTGGGCAATAACTTAGCCGGCGCTCAAGGCAGTGTAACAATTTCATCAAACGCCAATAATAAGTTAAGCGGCAGCTTCTCTGTTAAACTAATAAACGCATCTTTCGACACAACCGCGTTCATAGGATTATTTACCAATATTACTGTTCATCCTTGATAAAAATAACGGCGTGCAGCATCGGTTTGCTG
>VBAS01000257.1:0-1338 GCA_005882975.1 Bacteroidota bacterium
TTTGGCACTCCATGTCGCTGTGCAAAATCCTTTGCCTTATCAAGGTTGCGGCGCATGATAGCTACTAATTTGGAATTGGCAACCTTATTGAATGCGGGACCACTTTTAACTTCACATACATCACCACAACCGATGATTCCCCAATTAATTGTTCCGCTTATGTTATTCATGAATTAGTTGTTTACAAAGTAACAGGTATTAATATGTGAAATAAAAGTATGCTTTGATGGCCAAATAATTTTTATCTTTCTCTTTAATAAAATTTTGATCATGGCACCAACCTCTAAAACTTCTTCTTTTTTAATATTCCCCTGGGGTCTTTTATCGATCGTATTGGTCCTGGTACTTAACATTTCTTTGAATGATGTATGGTTCAATAAAAACTGGAGCTGGATCGCATTGGTATTGATCATTCCTGCTGCTATTTTAGAAAATTTCAAAGTGGGTTATTCTACCATGCGGATCATGTTTTTAAAAGTTCTATTCTCACTTCTCTCCTTTTTGGTTGCTGGCATGGCGATTGGCTCTGCTCTTACTGGCTATCATATTGAAAAATTTCAGAAGATCACAGGAGTAAAAGCTATCAGGCTACCATGGTATGTGATCCTTGCATTGGGTATATTGTTATTGATACAAGTGGCTCAACTATTCAGTATGTTAAAAGCAGTAAAGAGAGAATTTATGCAATTGGATCCTGACCAATAAACTTCACCGCGAAGGGCTCTGGAAATTTATAATTGTTTGAGAGCTGATTTTAGGAATGGTAAAGTTGGTAGCGTTGAAATTATTTTTAATTCTTCTCTTAAGGTACTTTCATTGTCGAGAAACTTTAATACTTGTAGTGGCTCGTTCTTTTCAAACATTCTGCTAAAGACATCTTTTCCTTGCAGCTTTCTGTGATATAAGATATGCAAAAGAGTATCGTCATAAAACCTGAATCGCTTTGGTATTGATGGAATTTTCATTAATGAAGTTCCTTGTATTAGGCAGTCAACAATCAATTGTGATTGCTTTTGTATAAATTGAAAAGTATATCCACTTGAAGCTTTTGTCTGCCCACCCGCCGTGCCAATATTATAACGATGACCACTTTCATAAAATGAAAATTTTCGGTTGGTCATTGGTATTACACCAAATTCCTTTTCTATTACCTGGTACTCTTTTAAATGAAGTATATTTTCTACATAACTTTTTAGTTCTGCCTCATAAACCGCATCCGTTAATATTTCCTTCGAAAACATGGTGTATTCAACCAGTGCTTTTGTTTTGGAAAGAGGCAGCATGTATGCAAAGGTTGTATCGTTCATTTGGCCAACACGAAAATCCATAAAGATGGCT
>VBAS01000257.1:1384-10241 GCA_005882975.1 Bacteroidota bacterium
GCTTGTGATGTTTCAATTACCCACCCTTTAAAATGTTGTAATAAATTAATAATGCGGGGAGCATTGGTTTCTTTTGGCAATATTGAATTAAAAATAATAGCGCTGTCAGGATGCAGCATCTCTCCATTAACATGTATAGTAACCTCTTCTTTCTTTCCAAGCACCTGTGTTATCTCGCCATAAAGAATATCAATGTTCTTTTTTTGTTTTATCTCGCTGAAACAGTGTTGGTAAAGATCGATGCCCCGGATCATCTTGTAGTTGTACGGCATGATGTTCATATCTGAAGAAAAACTATCGCTTAAAAATGAGATCGTATCCCATTTTTTATGAACGATCGATTCAAAGAAGCCATTTTGCTTTTCCCAGAAACACCAGGTCCGGTCATTTTTTAATTTTGGTTCTTTATCGACGAGTAGTATCTTTTTCTCCGAAAATTTTCCACTCCTGATCATGCGCATGACAATGCTTAAGGTTGCACAGCCTGCTCCTAAAAAAATAAAATCATATGACCCCTGTCCCCTAAAGGGGAACTTAGATTCAGGCATTTTCTTATATTGAAAAATCCAATTTATGAAAACCTTTGACCGTATAAATGATGTAAACTCCTTTAAGAAACGGAAATATTTTCCGGCGCATATTCTACTTTTTTATTACCTGCCATTACCTTTCTGTCCCGTCTTATTTTATCCCAGTATTTTTTATGAACAAGTAACATTCCAAAACTTTCGCCCTGGTGCCGATCCAGGTGTTTGTGATGCATTTTATGTGCCCATCGAATTGCACGTACATAAGAGTTATTACTGCGGGTAAACCATTTGAATCGTTGATGAATGATAACATCATGCACTAAAAAATACCCCGCGCCATAAGCCATGATGCCAAACCCAATTGCCTGCATCCACCATACATTATTAAATGTGCCGGAATAGATCAATAAAATGCTTGGTACAGCAAAGATGATAAAGAATGCATCGTTCTTTTCAAAAAAACCAGGTTCTACCTGGTGGTGATCTTTATGTAAGTACCACAGAAATCCATGCATAAGATAGCGATGGGTAAGCCATGTAATACCTTCCATAATAATGAATGTTGCAATTAAAACAAGTATATAGTAAAACCAGGTCATAATTACTTTACTTCAATAGTTGAATCTGCGTACCGGTTCTTCCACCATTCTTCAATTTTGGGAAAGGCAAGATGAAACCATGCGGTATACTTCTGCGGATGAGTTTGCAGTGTCTCCTTTATTTCTGAAATTTCTTTATAACAAACCTCATTCACCTCGTCAGGATTAATGTTTAATTTACCTTCATACTCACCGGCAAAAACATGATCGAATTCATGCTCGGTCAAACCATTTTCAAAGGAAGCTTTATATACAAAGTCAAATATTTTTTCAACCGGAGTTTCAAATCCCAGCTCTTCCATCAATCTTCTCTGCGCTGCGTCTTTTGTTTTTTCGCCCGGCATGGGATGGCTGCAACATGCATTTGTCCATAGGCCACCGCTATGATACTTACTAAATGCTCTTTGTTGTAATAACATTTCGCCTTTCGTATTAAAAATAAAAATGCTGAATGCTCTATGCAATAAGCCTTGCTTATGTGCTTCCATTTTATCCATGATACCCACCATGTCATCATGCTCAGTCACTAATATTACTTTATCATTTTCCATTATCCTATCAATCCTAAGTGGTTTTTAACGCCTGCTTTTAAAATGATCATGGCTTTTTTATAATCAGGTATTCGTATCCGTGTTTCAAGCACTCTTGCGGGCTCTAAACTTTTTATTTTTTTAAAAAGTGACAAATAATACTTATAAGCAACATATACGCCAAACCTTGATTTCAATGGCAATTTTAAGATGCCGTTATACGCTGTTTTAAAATCCTTATGAATATCCGCTTCAATTTGTTTTTTTTCTTCCTCTCTAAAATTATTGAAATCGCAACCGGGAAAATACATACGGGACAAACCATTGTAATCGGCTTTCATGTCCCGTAAAAAATTTACTTTTTGAAAAGCAGACCCCAACGCCTGTGCTGAAAATTTAAGCTTTTCATATAACTCTTTTTTTCCTTCACAAAAAACATACAGGCACATAAGTCCTACTGACTCCGCCGATCCGTAAACATAATCATTAAAATTCCTTGTATCGTAATTTATTTGAGCCAAGTCCATCTCCATACTGTTAAAAAATGCGCCGATGAGATCATGATCAATGTTGTATGCATTTACTGTTTGCTGAAAACTATTTATTATAGGGTTTAAACTTATTCTCCTGTCAATGGCAACATAAGTTTCCTTTTTAAATTCTTTCAAGAGCGAAGTCTTATCATACTCATGGAAAGTATCCACGATCTCATCTGCAAACCGGACAAAGCCATAAATATTATAAATAGGCTGTCGCATGTCCTGGTGTAATAAACGAATAGCAGAAGAAAAGGATGTGCTATATTCCTTTGTAGTTATCTCGCTGCTTTTATTACTTACTGCATGAAATTTTGCAATCATTCCGTTTAGTTTATTCGTTAAATACTTTTTCCTTTGCCCTTTTAGAAGATCGATCATATTCTTTTATAACTTCTTTCGCAACAACTTCACCACTGATCAAACAAGGTGGTACGCCGGGCCCGGGTACCGTTAGTTGCCCTGTATAAAATAAATTTTTCACTTTTTTACTTTTACAGGATGGTTTGAAAATAGCGGTTTGCATTAATGTATTTGCCAGGCCGTATGCATTCCCGCGAAACGAATTATACTCAGTTACAAAATCAGAAACAGAAAAGGTCTTCTTATAGACAACCGCATCAAGAATAGATTGTCCTGTATGCTTTTCCATTCGCTTTATGATCTGCTGAAAATATTTTTCTCTTGTAGTTTCGTCATCATTCTGCAGACCTGATGAGATGGGAATCAATAAAACCATATTATCACAATCGGTGGGAGCCACTGTATCATCAGTAACCGAGTTTATACTTACGTAAAAAAGTGGGTTGGAAGGCCATTGAGGATCATCATAGATCTGTTTTGCGTGTTGTTCGAATGGAACATCGAAAAACAAAGAATGATGAATTACATTCTTTAATTTTTTATTTAATCCAACAAAATACAATAAACAACTTGGTGCCATCACTCTTTTCTCCCAATAAGTCTCACTATAACTACGATACTTCTCATCCAAAAGCTTTGCTTCTGTAAAATGGTAATCTGCAGCACTAATGATCACATCGGCCCCGTAAACATTTTTATTCGTAACTAAATTTTTCGCTTTACCATTTTGTATAAATATTTGTTCTGCTTCTTCATTAAAACAAAATTCTACTCCCAGCTCAACTGCCAATTCATACATTGCTTCAACAACGGAATACATTCCACCATTTGGATACCACGTACCGCCTTTTATATCCGCATAGTTCATCAAACTATAAAGTGCAGGAGTGTTTTCAGGTAAAGCACCAAGAAATAAAACCGGGAATTCCATCAGCTGGCGCAGCTTAGAATTCTTAAAATATTTATATATGTGGTTTTTAATTGAAGTAAAGACGTCCAGTCTAAATATCCCTTTGATAACCTTCTGATCAACAAATTCAGTAAGTGATCGTCCGGGCTTATGGACTAGTTTATTTATTCCCGTTTCATACTTGTAGGCGGCTTCGGTTAAATATTTTTCCAGCTGCTCACTGGCGCCTGGTTCCAATTCATCCACCATTCTTTTGAATGCATTATAATCGGCAGGAACGTCGGTAAAATCATTTTCCCAATATACCCGGTAAGAAGGATCAAGTCGTTTTAATGAATAATAATCAGAAACTTTCTTACCAAACTTTTTAAAATAACTCTCAAAAACATCGGGCATCCAATACCAACTTGGCCCCATATCAAAAGTGAAACCGTCTTTTTTTAATTGTCCCGCTCTTCCACCTGGCCCGCTGTTTTTTTCTACTACAGTTACTTTCCATCCTGCCTTCGCCATAAATGAAGCAGCAGACAACCCTGCAAAACCACTACCCACAATGATCACTGATGATGACATACAATAAATTTAATACCTGTTAAGCTGCTCTTTCAAAAGTTTACGGGCAAAATGGATCCTGCTTTTAATTGTTCCCAAAGGCTCATTTAATGACTCAGAAATTTCGTGGTATCGGTATCCTTCATAGTACAATAAAAAAGGGATTTTAAAAATCTGCGGCAATTGATATATCGCCCCCTGGATCTCTTTCAATTGCAAAGAATTTTCTCCTCCATTGCTTACAATTATTTTTCCCGAATTGATCAATCTTTCATTTGTGCCATTGTCAAAAATTGTTCTTTGCTTTGCCTTTCTTCTATACTCATTGATAAAAATGTTTCGCATTATTGTAAACAACCATGCTTTAATGTTTGTTCCCGTACTATACTTATCCTTATTCGCAAGCGCCTTATATAATGTCTCCTGGAAAAGATCTTTTGCGACTTCCTGGTCATGAGTAAGACTTACTGCAAAGGGTCTTAAAGGATCCGCATTCCCTAGTAATAATTCATTAAACTCTGCTGCTGACATAAAATTCTGTTTAACTTTTAATAGGATAAAATTAAACAGTCCGTAATTATTGTCTTCTCTTTGTTTAATGAACAAAAGGAAAATAAGCAAAACTGCTCAACAAAAAAGCATGAAAAAAAAGATAGGTAGCTATAGGGAAGAAATAAATTCTACCAGTTCTACAATGGAATGTTTGAATACAACATTTTTTGGAAGGGATCTTTTATAGCCATAAGTAGGAAACCCGGATATGATGATCTTTGGCCGCGATATCTTTTCGACAGTTTGATGGAGAAATTTTTCAAAATTAAATCCGGGAGAAGTAGATGTAAGATGTATGTAAACAAAATCGGGCTTTTTAATGTCAGAAACAAATTGAGCGTCTTTCAATGGAACATTGGCTCCTATATAAAAAACTTCCGCACCACGCTTCTTTAATAAATAGTAAACAAGCAATAATCCCAGCTCATGGTGTTCTCTTTCAGGTAAAAAAAGAAGGAAAGATCTTTTGATCTTTAAAACAGGCCGTGCCTGGTCAATACCAACGATCAGTTTTTGACGAATAATATTTGTTGTAAGATGTTCCTGTGCCGGATTGATGTGACCTGTTTGCCAAAGAATTCCGATTCTGTCGAAAAATGGAAAAATGATACGAATGATCACTTTTTCAATTCCATTCGCTGCAATTTGCTTGTCTAAAATTTTTTCAAATCCCTGCGTATCAAGATCCACCATCATTTGTATCAGTTCATTCACGATCCTTTCTTGCTGCGCTCCGGCCAAATTCAACTCTGCTACTCTTGCCTGCACATCGTGGACGGACATTTTATTTATATGCGAGATCTTGTATCCATATTTATTAAGGATTGAAATGTTCAGAATAGTTTTCAGATCATCATTGCTATAATAGCGGATGTTCGTATCGGTCCGGGAAGGCTTCAGAAAAGAATATCGTTGCTCCCAAATACGGATCGTATGTGCTTTAATTCCCGAAAGATTTTCAAGATCCTTTATAGTGAATTTGGTCATGTTTAATAATTACAAATGACCTGCAAAAAAGTTCAACTAGATTTACAATTGAGGGTTCATTAGTTTACCCGCATCAAGCATTTCCTTCAATCCATGAGCTATGGATGAGTTTTGCAGATGAGAAAAATGGTGAGTGTTATGCAGATCGGTACCCGCAATGTCATAGTATTCATGTTTTATAAAATACCGGGCAAGTTCATTTACGGTTTTCCCATAAACTCCCGCAAGTGACATAATGTTGAGTTGAAAAAGATAACCGGCGGATTTCAATTCTTCAAAAAAATCTTTATTCTTTTCCTGGTAAATATACCTTTCAGGATGAGCTATTACAGGTTGGTAGCTCTGCATCTGCATTTCAAAAAGTAATTCTTTAAAATTGTATTGCTCGCTGGCCATTGAAAATTCTACCAATACAAGGTTATCGCCAAATGTTAATAACGGTTCTTTATCTGCAAGCAATTTTTTTAAATTATCATCAAGAAAATATTCCGCAGCAACTCCAAGCTCCACATCTATCCTTTCCGTTTCCAAATGTTTTTTTAAGATCTCGTAACGCCTTAATATATCATCTCTTTTATTTGGATACATGTCCTGCATTACATGTGGTGTCGTGATCAGTTTTTTAAATCCAAGATGGATCAACCCATTTATCATTTCTACTGAAGTAGCCAGGTCAGGCGATCCATCATCAATACCAGGCAATAAATGAGAATGCATGTCCGTTTTAAGAAGCCCGTAATCAAATGCGTCAGAATCTTTTTTTCCCCACAACTTCATATAAATATTTATTTCTTATGATGATTTTTTCTCTCAAGCAGATCATTATATAAGCCGCTCATATCATTTACCAGCCGATGATAACTGAACTTACTTACTACATGATCTTTACCGGCAGTACTGAATTTTTTTCGTAATGCCGGATCATTAACAAGCTGAAGCAGGTTATCCGAAAAGGTTTTTTCGTCAGTGATCTCAGAAAGTAATGCTGTTTTATTTTCCAAAACAACATCTGCAATCCCTCCTACTCTTGTAGATACAATTGGCTTGCCAGCAGCCTGAGCTTCGATTAAGCTTACAGGTGTTCCTTCATTAAGCGATGTCAATGCAATAATGTCGAGCCCGGCGAATATAGTATCGATATCTGTTCTCCAAGACGTAAAGATCAATGGATGTGGATGTGCTGCATCTGTTTGTTTTGAATATTTTATTCCAATATCGTTTGCCATTTGTTCAATTGACCCACGGCTTTCTCCATCGCCGATTATAAAAGCTTTGATCTTTACACTTGTATTACCAAGAATATATTTCAATCCTTTAATAAAAAGAGAATGATTTTTTATCGGTACTAATCTTCCGATTATTCCGATAGCAACAATATCATCATCAAGTCCAAACTCTTTTCTGAATGTATTCCTCTTTTCTTCCTGGTCAATTATAAAATTATCAAGGTCAAGTCCGAGTGGAATGACCCGGAATTTATCCGCTACAGCAATTTTAAAGTCCCCGGATAATTCTTTTTTTTGTACATCACTGATGGCTACTATCGCATCACTCAAACCGGCAAGATATCTTTCGGTCCTGATAAAGAAATTTGTCTTTACTGAATTAAAATAAGAATGGAAAATATGACCATGAAAGGTGTGCACGATCACAGGTACATTAGAATGTTTTGCAGCCAATCTCCCCAATGCCCCGGATTTTGCTGCATGCGTATGAACGATATCGGGTTTAAACTCCTTAATTAATTTTTTTAATTTATTATACGCAGCCCAATCATTATAAGGAGAAATTGATCTTTTCATTTCCGGAATGCAGGTAGGATCAATATTATTTGCAGCAGCTAAAAAATCTGCATCCTGTTCATGATCTTCTTTGCCACCAATAACTAATAACGTATCAAAGTCTGGCTGCATGTATCGTGATAGATATACTGCGTTTTTCGAGGGGCCGCCAATGATAAGGCGATTAAGTATTCGTAAAACTCTTGGCATTTACTCCACAAATTAGTTTAGAATAGTTGGATAAAGGATGATACCAATAAAAAAATAAAAGTTCTTTTAAGATTTCCCAGCCATTGAAAGATAGTGGGATGAAACCATAGAGCAGATTCATTTGCCACTGATGGTTTTGTGGGAGGAATATGTCCATCAATAAAAGATTGCACTACCTGCTTTAGTACAGGAAGTACCGCGGCATATTGAACATATGGATATGTATAAAAATTGTTTTCCTTTCCAGGCTCTGCAAAAACCTGTTCAATAATTCCGCCAGTATCAACTCCCGGATCCACATAATGTATGGTTGTACCAAAATAATCTTTTTGACCTTTAGCCACAGCCCAATATCCGCCATGTACACCACGATACGCAGGCGTTATGCCTGTATGAATATTTACTTTACAAATGGAGCCGAAACAGATTCCAACGTTTTTGTAGAAAGTATTCTTGTTCCGTTGACGATTAAAAGATCAGGTTTTAGTTCTTGCAAAAACTCTCTCCCTTTAGTTGAGCTAAGTTTATCAATCCGCTTAATTTTCTCCGCGGGTATTGTTGTAAGATCAAGCTTATATTGTGCCAGAATTTTTTTTCTTTTTCCTTGAGAAATTAATTTCAAAAAAGGGAAAGCAGATAACATAAAAATAACCTGGCCCACTGCACCCCAAAAGCCAATAAACTTAACTCTTCGCCTGAACTGTTCTGTTTTCGAAATTGTTTTTTCAAAAACAACGGTATCGATGGGGAAGTATTGGTTGAGATAATTATAAAGGATCGTCGTCGAATCACAGTCTCTTGTCAATAAAACAATTTTCTTCTTCATAGTTTATTTGATATTGGAATATATCTCAAACATGTTTTGAGATTCAATTTTTCCTTCACGATTTAGGTGGCGATAATATTCTAAAATCTGTTCAAGAAATTTAAAATTCTCCTCCATGTGTTTACCGAAATTGTGCGGGTGCCACCATAAATGATAAATTAAACCGTGCCTGGCTGCAAATCCAATTCCTTGCTTTATGCGTCTGAGTTTTAATACATCAAACATTCTAAATTTCGGATTATAAGGCCTGAGAAACCGGCTTGCCGGCACATTAATAATTTCACCGGAAGCAGGAATAGCATGACAATGATGCCCTGTCATATTAATATAAGTATCTGCAAAACGTGTTCCTTTTCTGAAAATGTTTTCGTTTTCCCTCGATATTGGTTTGTATACCCCTGAAAGCTCATTACCGCGGTAAATTTTTATTCCTTCTTCCAGACAAGCTTTAATGTGTTTATCAGAATATTGATTCCGCGGA
>VBAS01000258.1:0-7899 GCA_005882975.1 Bacteroidota bacterium
AACGGGCGGCAGAGTTAGGAATTGCTAACAAAGAACTTGTCTTTCAAAAAAAAGTGAAAGAAAAACGGGCAGCAGAGTTAGTCATTGCTAACGAAGAACTTGTTTTTCAAAACAGTGAGAATCAAAAACGGGAAATTGCAAAAAAAGAACTTGAAGCATACAGTAATTCTGCAAAATTAGCTTCCCAATATTCTCGTAGCCTTATTGAAGCAAGTCAGGACCCGTTGGTAACTATAAGTACCGAAGGCAAGATCACGGATATGAATGAAGCAATGGCAAGTATTACAGGTACGACACGTGAAAAACTTACCGGCACTGACTTCATCGATTATTTTACCGAACCACAAAAAGCCCGGGAAGTTTACCAGGAAGTATTCGCAAAAGGTTTTGTGACAGACTACCCGCTAACCATAATGGACCACAAGTTGACAGATGTATTATTTAACGGGTCTGTTTATAAAGATGAACAGGGAAAGGTGCTTGGCGCCGTTGTGGTAGCAAGAGATATTACTGAACAAAAAAGAATTGAAAAAGAATTAATAGAAGCAAAAGTGTTTGCTGAACTCGCAACATTAATTGCTGAAGAAGCAAAAGCTAAGGCTGAAACCGCAACAGGGATAGCAGAAGATGCAGTGAAAACAAAACAGCAGTTTTTGTCAAACATGAGTCACGAGATTCGAACACCCATGAATGCGATCATCGGTTTTACGAAAGTATTGTTGAAAACTGATCTGTCTGCAAAGCAAAAAGAATATTTAACCGCCATCAAACTAAGTGGCGATGCATTGATCGTGCTGATCAATGATATTCTCGACCTGGCAAAAGTAGATGCAGGCAAAATGACATTTGAGCAAACACCGTTCAAAATGGCCTCATCCATATCGGCCATGCTTCACATGTTTGAGCCAAAGATCCAGGAAAAGAATTTACAACTTGTAAAGGAATATGATAACAGGATCCCTGAAGTTTTGTTGGGCGACCCTGTGCGTTTACACCAGATCATTTTAAATCTTTTGAGTAATGCAGTAAAGTTTACAACAAAAGGAAAAATTACGGTAAGCGTTAATTTAATTCATGATGATGAAAAGAAAGTTACGATCGAATTTGGAGTGACCGATACAGGAATTGGAATACCAGCAGATAAAATAGGAAAGATCTTTGAAAATTTTCAGCAGGCATCCAGCGCTACATCAAGATTGTATGGAGGAACTGGATTAGGCCTTTCAATTGTCAAACAATTAATAGAACCGCAGGGTGGAAGCATTCGTGTAAAAAGTAAAATTGATGAGGGCTCCGCTTTCAGTTTCACCTTAGATTTTCAAAAAACAAATGCCGACGTAGAAGCAGAAGCAGAAATACTCGAGCTGATTCCGGAAATAAAAAATATTAAAGTATTGGTGGTAGAAGATATTGCCCTCAACCAGCTACTGATGAAAACATTGCTGGACGATTTCGGATTTGAACAGGATATTGCTGCTAATGGAAAAATAGCGATCGAAAAATTATCTCAAAAAAACGGCGACGGAACAATTAAATCGTATGATGTTATTTTAATGGATCTGCAGATGCCAGAAATGAACGGATTTGACACAACAGAGTTCATTCGCAAAACCATGAATTCTAATATTCCCATTATTGCTTTAACAGCCGATGTAACCACTGTTGACCTGGCAAAATGCAAAGCTGTTGGTATGAATGATTATATCGCAAAGCCAGTTGACGAAAGAATTTTGTATAGTAAAATAATCGGGTTAGTAAGAAAGCCGGCACCCATAAAATATTCAGATAATAAAGGGAATGAAACCGCTCAAAGTGAAAAAATAAAATATACTGACCTGGCTTACCTGGTCCGCCGTACCAAATCTGACCCGAAACTGATGATGGAAATGATCTCACTTTACCTGGAGCAAACTCCACCCCTGATCACTATAATGAAAAAAAGTTTCAGGGACAGAGACTGGGGTTCGTTGCATGCAACTGTACATAAAATGATCCCTTCATTTTCAATAATGGGTATCAGTGCAGATTTTGAAAACATGGCAAAAAAAATTCAGGATTATGCAAACTCACAACAATTGGCAGATGGAATACATGACATGGTTTTACAGCTTGAAAATGTTTGTATACAGGCATGCAAAGAATTGACAGAAGAATTTCATTCGCTTAAAAATGCTGGTTCATGATACAAGAAAACAAAATACACCTGTTCCTGGTTGATGATGATGCTTTATTTCTGAAATCATTGGAAATCGAATTTCATCATCATACAGACTTCACTGTTGAAACTTTTGCAACAGGTGAACTTTGCGTAGAAAATTTATGTCGCGACCCTGATGTAATTATTTTAGATTATAATTTGAATGGCATTGATAAAAACGCAATGAATGGTATAGAAACGCTGGATAAAATAAAAGCTTTAAAACCGGATATCCCTGTTGTAATGTTATCCTCACAGGACAAAATAGATGTGGCGATCAGCTGTATGCATCACAGGGCTTTTGATTATGTAGTGAAAAGCGAAACGGCTTTTCTTCGTTTGCAAAAAAATATTACTGCATTTTTTCATCATGAAAAAATGGAAAAAGAGTTGAACTGGTATATGGCAAGAATGTGAATGAGCAACTCTACAGTTAAAAAAGAGATTCCAAAAGGTGACAATAATCCGCCAGCTAGCAAAAGAAAAAGCATAGTAATATTTGTTTCCGTAATCGCTTCTGAAATTAATCATGATCGAAGTAAAAAAAGAAGGTGTACTGCTGAAGAAAACATCGCTTGGTTTTGAAAATGAAGGTGTGTTGAATCCTGCAGTTATTAATAGTAATGATCGTATTCATATTTTTTACCGGGCTGTAAGCAAAGGCAATTACTCAAGCATCGGTTATTGTAAATTAAAAGACCCGTTATCAATTGAGGAAAGATTTGATATACCGGTACTCTTTCCTCAATTTGATTATGAATCGCATGGCGTAGAAGATCCTCGTATCGTTAAAATTGATGACCTGTATTATCTCACTTATACTGCTTATGATGGAGTGAATGCCCTTGGTGCATTGGCTACTTCGCGAGACCTGCAACATTGGGAAAAGCAGGGGATCATTTCACCACAGATCAGTTATGAAGAGTTCAGTCATTTAGCAAGCGCCAAAGGAAAGATAAATGAAAAATACCTGCGTTATAACGAACATGAACAGGTAAAAGAAAAACAAGGAAAAAAAATTTTTGTCTGGGATAAAAATGTAATTTTTTTCCCTCGCAGAATAAACGGGCAGTTACATTTCCTGCACAGGGTACGCCCGGATATTCAAATAGTGGCAGTAAATGATCTGAAAGATCTTACTGCAGAATTCTGGCAAAACTATTTTCTTCATCTTAATGATAGCATTGTCCTTTCACCACAACATAAACATGAAGTAAGTTATATCGGTGGCGGATGCCCGCCGATAGAAACAGAACACGGATGGTTATTAATTTATCATGGAGTGCATGATACTGTGAAAGGTTATGTTTATTCAGCATGTGCAGCATTGCTTGATCTTAAGAATCCTCAGAAAGAAATTGCGCGGCTGCCATACGCATTGTTTAAACCCGAACTTGACTGGGAACTAAAAGGAGAAGTGAACAATGTTTGTTTCCCTACCGGTGCAGTTTCAATAGAAGATACACTTTATATATACTATGGCGCGGCTGATGAGCAAATTGCCTGTGCATCTGTAAGTCTTTCGGCATTATTAAAAGAATTATTGGTAAATATAAAAAGGCCTGAAAAAATGATAGCATCGTGAACAACATAAATAATTTTCCGCTTGTTGAACAAAAAAAAATTATTTCAGTAAATGGAATACATACTCATGCGAGTAAGATCAAATTGCCTGAAATTTTATTTATCACTTCTTATCCTCCAAGGGAATGTGGCATTGCTACTTACTCGCAGGACCTGGTAAAGGCATTGAACAATAAATTCGATCACTCTTTCTCCATCAGCATTTGTCCTTTGGAATCTGAAAGTGAAAAGCATGTTTACACAGATAAGGTCAAATACATACTCAACGTTGATCAGCCGGATGCGTTCAGGGATCTGGCAAACACCATCAATCATAATGCAGATATCCGGATGATAATGATCCAGCATGAATTTGGTTTTTTTGCAAAAAAAGAAAATGAATTCAAACAATTTTTAATTGCACTCACTAAACCTGTTATAATTGTTTTTCATACTGTATTACCACACCCTGATGAACTATTAAAAATAAAGGTGAAGGATATCTCCGGTGTTTCACGGTCTATTATAGTAATGACCCATTCTTCCGCGGAAATACTGATCAAAGATTATAATATACCAGGGGAAAAAATTACAGTTATTCCACATGGCACACACTTAGTTCCCCATTCGGATAAAGAACTCCTGAAGGTTAAATATAAATTATCAGGAAAAAAAATACTATCAACATTTGGATTATTAAGCTCAGGAAAAAATATTGAAACAACGTTGGAAGCACTGCCTGCTATTGTCAAAAAAAATCCCGATGTACTATTTCTTATTATTGGCAAAACACATCCGTCAGTAATAAAACAGGATGGTGAAAAGTACCGCAATGTTCTCGAAGCAAAGGTTAAAGAATTGGAACTGCAGCAATATGTAAAATTCATTAATCATTTTTTGCCGTTGCCTGACCTGCTGGAATATTTACAGTTAACTGATGTTTATCTATTTACTTCAAAGAATCCTAACCAGGCAGTAAGCGGAACATTTTCCTATGCTATGAGTAGCGGTTGCCCTGTGGTTTCCACTCCAATTCCTCATGCCCGTGAAGTATTACGAAATGATGCAGGAATTATTATTGATTTTGAAAGCTCACAACAATTAGGTGAAGCAGTGATCAGTTTATTAAATGATGAACAGTTGAGAAAAAACATCAGTTCAAACGGGTTACATCGAATGGCATCCACTGCCTGGGAAAATGCTGCTGTTGCGTATGCATTACTGTTTGAACAAATCAGTGAAAGCCTGATCTCATTGCGCTATAATATGCCGGCTATCAATCTTGATCACATAAAAAAACTGACAACAGATGTAGGAATGATCCAGTTCTCTAAGATCAATCAGCCGGATATTGGCTCCGGATATACGTTGGATGATAATGCACGGGCACTGGTCGCCATGTGTCAGCATTTTGAAATGACAGGAGACAAAGAGAGTATAAAATATATTTATATCTACTTCAATTTTATAAAACATTGCCTGCAACCCGACAGATCATTTCTGAATTATGTAAATGAGCAAAAAAAATTTACTGAACAAAATAATGAGGCTAATCTCGCAGATTCAAACGGAAGGGCCATTTGGGCACTGGGTTACCTGATATCAATGAGTAGTTTATTGCCAGAAGGATTGACAATAAATGCAGTATCAACAATGCAAAAAGCTTTATTAAAAGTAAATAAGATCCATTCCACCCGTGCTATGGCCTTTTCAATAAAAGGATTGTATTACCGGAATACAAACAATAAGTCTATCCGCGGATTATCGTTAATAAGGCAATTGGCAAACAGGTTAGTTCAAATGTACCGACATGAAGCAACCGAAGAATGGCAATGGTTCGAAAGTTACCTTACTTATGCAAACAGCATTTTACCGGAGGCGTTGTTATGTGCATGGTTAGCTACCGGAGATTTCATATATAAAGAAGTTGCTAAATCATCTTTTGATTTTCTTTTATCAAAAACATTCAAAGAAGCCACTATAAAAGTTATTTCCAATAAGAGTTGGCTGCATAAAGGAGAAGATGTGGTTCATATTACAAATGGCGGTGAACAGCCAATTGATGTTGCTTATACTATTATTGCCTTAAGCAAATTCTATGATGTATATACAGACGATGAATACCTGGATAAAATAGAAATTGCATTTAATTGGTTTTTGGGAAACAATCATCTTCACCAGATCATTTACAATCCTTGTACGGGCGGATGTTATGACGGGCTGGAAGAAAACTATGTAAATCTCAACCAGGGTGCCGAATCAACTGTAAGCTACCTGATGGCCAGGTTGACCGCTGAAAAAGCTTTCAGTAACAAACAAAAAAATACTCCCCCTGTAGCTGTAAAGGTTATCGTTAGTCAAAAATTACGTTATTCGAAATCAGCCAATGACAAGATCTTTTAATATGATCGGGTTATAAAGCTTAACACAGCGAAACATGTGAATGATGTAAGTTATTTATTTAGTTGTGTAACACTTACCATTACAGATACACCAACCTTTGTGGTTATTAATTTTTTCACAAATACTAAAACTGAGATTATGTATTTTATAAAAATTGCAAGGCTATTTACTGTTATAGTTCTTATAACTGTGTGTTCGCCTATGTATTCGCAAACAAAAACACCTTCAAAATTTGATATGAAAAAAGATGGTGATGGCGATGGTGTTAAAAACAAAATAGATAAATGTGCTTCTACGCCTCCCGGTGTTGCAGTAGATGGTACAGGCTGCCCGGTTGATACTGATAAAGATGGGGTAGCAGATTATTTAGATAAATGTCCTTCAGTACCCGGCACTGCAGCTATGAATGGCTGCCAGGATAAAGACAAAGACGGTGTGAGTGATAATAATGATCTATGTCCCGATGTTCCAGGTGATGCAAGATTTGAAGGTTGTCCTGATAGTGATGGTGATGGCATAGAAGATTCAAAAGATAAATGCCCGAACGCAAAAGGATCTGATATGTTCATGGGTTGTCCGGATACAGATAAGGATGGTGTACAGGATTCAAATGATAAATGCCCTGATACTAAAACGGGAATTAAAGTAGATGTAAACGGATGTCCGGCAGATAGTGACAGAGATGGAATTCTGGATGCAGACGATAAGTGCCCGGATACCAAAATGGGAGTTATAGTAAATACCATGGGATGCCCTGCGGATACAGATGGAGATGGTGTATTGGATGCAGACGATAAATGTCCCGGTGTGATAGGTGATATAACTAACAACGGGTGTCCACTTGCAAAAAAAGAAATTCCGAAAAGATTAGAGTTTGCTACCCGCAAGATAAGTTTTGAAAAAGGAAATGCATTACTGAAAGTTAGTTTTTTTCCGATGCTCGATGAAGTAGCTAATATCCTGAAAGAATATCCTGATTATAATTTAAGAATAGGAGGCCATGCAGATGGAATTGAGAAAGATCCAACTACTATTTCTCAGACTCGTGCCGACGTTGTTAAATCTTATTTGCAGGGTAAAGGTGTGGGTGAAAGCAGGACCGTAACCACCGGATTTAGCAAAACAAGACCCGCTGCTTCAAATGCAAACGAAACTGGTAGGGGGCAAAATAGAAGAGTTGAATTAGAATTGTATGTAAGATAAGAGGCGGTTTCTTTTATAAAATCATTTACCCATGAATCTTATAACCACTGGTAAAAACTGGTGGTTATTCTCTTTCGGAACTTTCAGTTCTAAATCTTTTAACAAACAAAATAAAATCGAAAAATGAAAAAAATTAAATTAGTAGTAGCTGCGGGTCTTGTGATAGTAGGATTTACCGCCTGCGAAAATTCCCAAACAATAGCGCAACAAGATGCAATGGATTTAAACAGTTATGTCGATTCAATAGGAAACCTAACCCCGGTTTATACAGCGGCTTATTGGTCTGACCTTGATAACGGATACAAGGTAAGAGTAGCTAAAGCGGATAATACGATGGCGACACTGGAAACCTCTGATAAAGCAAAACTGGAAGAAAGTAAAATACAATACGCAGTATTGAAAACCACGTATGAAATAAAGATAAAGGACGCCGAAACACATGCAAATAATTCATCGGATTACAGGCAGGCATTAAGAAACAACTTATTTGGAGAAGGTATGATAGGTTCTGATATGAGTTTTAGTTTTGCAAC
>VBAS01000258.1:7952-11300 GCA_005882975.1 Bacteroidota bacterium
TAAATACGGTTGATGAAAATAAAAATAAATATAGTCGTGAAGATTGGGATGAAATAAAAGTATTGTATGAAGCATTAGATACACGTAAGAATACAGTTGAAAAACAACTTCCCGATGGTGATAATACGAAAATAGCAGGGTTGAAAATAAAATTCTCTCTTATTAAAGCAACACATAGAGGTGGAACAAAGGGTGAAGAAAATAAAGCTGCGAAAGAAAAAGCATAAGAATAGTAGCAAAATTCTATTAATGTGACCTGGTTGTATCATTTACACATTTCGATGTGTGAATGATACAATTAATTTCTACAATCGTGTAACACTTACCTGAAGGAATAAACGCAGCTTTGTATATCAATAAAAATATAATGAAACAATTATCCATACTTTTCTTTGGTCTTGTGATCTCTTTATCAGTTCTGGCACATAAGAATATAGCCGGAAATAATTTAACTGTTAGTATCAATGGCAATAAAAATCTGCAGGTATCTATAGATGGAAAAGATTTTAACCTCGCAAACAGCAACATTCTTGGTACTAAAACAACCATTGTACTGAACAATCTTGAGCCAGGTCAGCATACATTACAAATAATCCGTACAGATCTGAACACGATGAGATCAGGCCGGATCTCTGCGCCATTTAATCTCAGGAATAATTATGAGATGCTGATAAATGTAAACAACAATGGAAGTTTAGAGCTTATGGAAAACCTGAAGCCAGGAATTTCTGACAACCAGGTTGCGATAAATAATGCTGATTTTAATCTTTTATTGAAAAATGTAAAAGCCCAACGTTCAGCCAGTGAAAGAAGGAACACAATATCTACTGCATTTAATAATACAAGTAAATATTTTACCACGACCCAGGTAATTCAGTTACTTCAATTAATTAATGCGGAAAATTTCAGGCTTCAACTATCGAAATTATCTTACAGGTCTGTTACAGATCGTAGTAATTTTTACCAGGTATATGAATTGCTCAATAGCCAGGCTGGCAAAGATGAATTGGTTGCTTATGTAAATAATTATAATGAAGGTGGCAATCCAAATTCAACAATGAATAATGTCAACTTTAATAATTTATACCAAACTATACAGCAGCAATGGCCTGTAAGTGTTCAAATGAATTCTTTAACCACTGCATTTACTAACACTTCCAATTATTTCACTGCTTACCAGGCAAGCCAGCTGATTCAAATAGTAAGTGCTGAATCAAACAGGCTTCAATTGGCGAAAATATCTTATCGCAGTATAACTGATCAAAACAATTTCAACCAGATCTATAATTTGCTAAGTACCCAGGCCAGTAAAAATGAATTATCTGCTTATATAAATAATAATTCCAATGGCAGTAATCCAAACGGTGTAATGACAGATGTCAACTTTACTAACTTATACCAAAACATTCAACAACAATGGCCCGTTGGCACACAAATGAATTCTTTGACCAATGCGTTTAATAACACTTCCAATTATTTCACTACTTACCAGGCAAGTCAGTTGATCCAAATAGTAAGTGCCGAAGCAAACAGGCTTCAGTTGGCTAAACTATCTTACCGCAGCATAACTGATCAAAGCAATTTCAACCAGATCTATAATTTGCTAAGTAACCAGGCAAGCAAAAATGAATTGGCTGCTTATTTAAATGATAATTATAACACAGGTACTGTAGCAAATGTTGCCATGACTGATGCAACCTTTACAAGTTTATACCAAAGCATCCAGGCAAAATATCTTCCTTTTGAAAAGATGACTTCACTAACCAGCACATTTAATATTACAAGTAATTATTTTACGAGTGCCCAGGCAAAACAATTAGTTGCATTAGTTTCTTCTGAAAGCAATAGACTTCAACTGGCTAAATTATCTTACCGTACTATTGTTGATCGTGGTAATTTTAATCAATTGTATGAGTTGCTCAACAGTCAAACAAGCAGAAATGAACTAGATACTTATGTAAAAGCATATAAAGATTGATTTTCACAAGTATAATACACTGTTTTCATTCGTGAGTTAAAAAGCCAGACTAGAAGCCCATGAAACTTTAAACTTATAACCACTGGTAACAACTGGTGGTTATTCTTCTTTAGGAACTTTCAATTCCAATTTTAGTTCATCTATATCCATTTCCCGTTCTACCTTTTTGATAGCAGCATCACTGAATTCTCCTTCTTTGTGAATTTTTACCAATAACTCCCTTTTAAACTTGCCGATCTCTAATTGAGCATTTACCAGGTCAGTGGGAGGCGGCGGTTTTATTTCTTCATCATTACTTTTCGCCTTTTTTTGAAGTCGAATTTCTTTAGTGAGATCATTGATCTGCAATTCAAACTTCTTTTTTAGTTGTTCCTGTAATTTATCATCCAATTGCATTGGAAAATCCTGCTCAATAAAATTAAGTGTACTGGTGGCAAGATATAATTGCAATTCTTTTTCTTCTTCAATAGTGTTGTCCTGTGGTTTTATTTTTAGCCAGCGTATAAGCAACGGAAGCGAAAGTCCCTGCACTACCAGTGTTACAAAAATGACGACGAAGGCAAGAAATATGATGGAATGTCTTTTTGGAAAAGCAGTTCCATCTTCTAAAACTAATGGCAAAGCCAGTGCTGCCGCCAATGATATCACGCCTCTTGTGCCCGTCCATGCAACTACCAATACATTTTTCCAGGTACTATCCTGGTTGTCATTGGCAGAAAGATCATTTGTTGTCTTTTTCTTTTTCTGAAAAAAAGTTTGCGTGGAAACACCGGCAAAAACCCAAATGATGCGAACTACAATAGTAACGGCACTTATAAGTAGTCCGTATCCGAGTATTTGTGAAAAAGGATAATTGCCAAGATCCTTAATAATAGAAGGCAGTTGAAGGCCGATCAGTATAAACACAAAACCATGCAATAAAAAAACCAGTGTCTCCCATACCCCTCTTATCCTCATTCTTGCCCGGTAAGAAAAAACTTCAGGTGATCTCCATGCTACAACCAACCCCGTGGTTACTACAGCAAGCACACCAGACATATGGAACTGTTCCGCTACTAAATAAGATACATAAGGAGAAAGCAGCGTAAGACTTGTTTCAACTACAGGGTTATTCTCTATCTTTTTATGCGCCAGTACAAACAAATAGCCGACTACAACTCCAATGATGATACCTACACCCGCTACTAATAAAAATTGAAGACCGGCTTTCCAGAATATAAAAGCTCCTGTTGTTACAGCGGTTACTGCATAACGATAGGCGATCAACGCAGAAGCATCGTTCACAAGACTTTCACCTTCTAATATCGTGATCACTTTTTTATTTAGACCCAGGCCTTTTATAATACCAGAGGCCGCCACAGCATCAGGTG
>VBAS01000259.1 GCA_005882975.1 Bacteroidota bacterium
TGATCAGGATAGCCATTAAAAAAATTACAACTTTAAATTCGTCCATACATTCTCAAGCTACGTAAAGCAAGAAATATTTATAGAAAAATTATTAAAATTTAAAATTATAAAAGCAAGCATTAACTATTATCAAAATGAGAACTTTCCTACCTATGATAAAAATATAGACGTTAATTTTTTACAGTTACATCTACCTTCTTAGTTTCAAC
>VBAS01000260.1 GCA_005882975.1 Bacteroidota bacterium
GATCTGAAAACAATTTTTGAAAAATATCCGGCGTATCAGCCGATCACAAGACTTCCTCCGCCTAATTTTTTTGCACCTGCAAAATCTGACGAAGAACTTACCCCGCAGGAAAGATTATTGGCTGCAGGCTGGGGTTATGTAACACTTGAAACAAATAGCATACAAGCCGATAATGGTGCCGGACTTACAAGAGGAATTATTGGTTTAGTAAATAAAGGACAACCACGTAAACCAGATGATTGGGGTTCATTAAGAGCCTGGGCCTGGGGTGCAGCAAGATGTCTTGATTACTTAGAAACAGATACATTAGTAAATGCAAAACAAGTAGGCATAGAAGGCGTATCACGATATGGCAAGGCTGCTTTGGTAGCACTTGCATTTGAACCACGCTTCGCTGTTGGATTGATAGGCTCATCAGGTAAAGGAGGAGCAACACTTCATCGTCGTGTATTCGGAGAAGCAGTAGAAAGTTTAACAGGTAGTGGTGAGTATCACTGGATGGCTGGTAATTATTTGAAATATGGAACTGAGGAATCATCATTTGGAAAAAAGACAGGTTGTGATCTACCGGTTGATTCACATGAATTGATTGCGTTGTGTGCACCGCGACTTACTTTCATCAGTTATGGTATTCCAGAAAAAGGTGATGCAAAATGGCTTGACCAAACTGGTAGTTTTATGGCAACTGTAGCCGCTGGTTCAGTATTTAAATTACTCGGAGCAAAAGATATTGGTGTTTCAAATGATTACCTGAAAGAAAAGGTGCCACCAATGTTAACGGATATGCTGGATGGACAGTTAGCATGGAGACAACACGATGGCGGACATACGGATGCCCCCAACTTTAAATTCTTTATTCCATGGGCGAGCAAGTTTTTAAAATATGAAAAAACTGCTGTACAGTAATGATGATAGCTTAAAAAACAAGTCTTCTCCAGAACAATCATTATAGAAATTAAAGGAGATAAAAAGATTAGCATTATCTGTTCAGATTTTTTTTGAGACCGAATTAAAACAAAATAATATTATGAAGTCCTTTCTGACCGCATTTACTATATTGCTTTTTAGCTGCACGGAATCTACACAATTAAGCAAAACTCCTACGAATGATCTTGCGCTGAAAGATGTTTATAAAGATGCTTTTCTGATAGGGGTTGCCGTTAATCCGGCAATCACCTCCGGAAGAGATAAAGCTTCACAGGATATAGTAATAAAGCATTTCAATTCCATTACGGTTGAAAATGTAATGAAAGCAGCGTTGATCAATCCAGAACCCGGGGTTTACAATTTTGGTCCTGCAGACGAGTATGTTGCCTTTGGTGAAAAAAATAAAATGTTCATCATCGGCCATACTCTGGTTTGGCATAATCAATGCCCTGCCTGGTTTTTTACTAATGCTGCAGGAAAACCAAATACAAAAGAAGAACAAATAGAAAGATTAAGAAGTCATATTGAAGCGGTGGCAGGAAGATATGCTGGCCGTGTAAATGCATGGGATGTTGTAAATGAAGTGATCGGTGAAGACGGTAATTACCGTCCCACTACATGGGTAAACGCTTTTGGAAATGGTGATACATTGGTTAAATATGCTTTCATGTTCGCTGCAAAATATGCCCCCAACACAGAACTATACTACAATGATTTTAATGAATGGCGGCCTGCAAAACGTGATGGCATTGTGCGTATGGTGAAAATGCTGCAGAAAGAAGGAATACGCATTGATGGTATCGGCATGCAATGTCACTGGGGACTAAATTATCCTAAAACAAAATACATTGAAGACGCAATTGCTGCTTATGCTGCATGTGGAGTGAAAGTATTGATCACGGAACTGGATGTAGATGTGCTTCCTTTAACTAAAGAAGGACAGATCATCGGTCAAAGCATGTCTGATAAACAATTTCAACTCGAAGAGTTTAAAGATTTTTTTGATCCTTATCAAAAAGGCCTACCAGACAGTATGCAAACCGTGTTGGCAAACAGGTATGCGGAGTTGTTTACTATTTTTTATAAAAGAAGAGAAAAAATTGACAGGGTGACTCTTTGGGGCATCCATGACGGAATGAGTTGGAAGAATGACTATCCTATACCTAACCGAACAAACTATCCTTTATTATGGGACAGGCAGAAACAAGCTAAACTTGCTTTAACTACAATATTAAACATACCATCTAAACAAAGTAATTAACAAATAAGTCTCAGATCAAAAAACCAGCGAACAGAAATAAAAATTAGTAAAGAAATAATAACATGAATAAAATATTTGCCTTAATGATTATTGCATCTTCCTTAACAGGCTATTCCCAAACAGTTCAGCCATGGAATGGAAAAAAATGTGCGGTGGTACTTACATATGATGATGCCATCGATCAACATTTAGATAATGCAATTCCTGTTCTTGATTCGTTACGATTAAAAGCTACTTTTTACCTCACTGCATTTTCACAATCCATGCAGACACGTTTGAATGAATGGAAAAAACTAGCTGCGAAAGGATATGAACTGGGCAATCATACTTTATACCATCCATGCATTGGTGGCAAAGGAAGAGAGTGGGTGAAACCGGAATATGATATGAATAATTATACGGTAAAAAGAATGGTTGATGAAACAAGAATGACCAATCTCTTTTTACAGGCACTCGATGGTAAAACCAAAAGAACATTTGCTTTTACTTGTGGCGATATGAAGATCGGCGATTCTTCTTTTATATATGCGATGAAAGATGATTTTCTTGCAGCAAGAGCTGTAAGGGCAGAAATGCATAAAATAAATGAGATCGATCTGCTCAATGTAGATTGTTATATGGTGAATGGAGAAACAGGTGCGCAATTAATTGAATGGGCGAAAAAAGCCATGGAAACAAATTCGTTGCTTGTAATACTTTTTCACGGTGTAGGTGGTGGCAATGCCTTAAATGTATCGCTGTCTGCGCATAGAGAATTTTTACAGTATTTAAAAAAGAATGAAAAAGATATTTGGATAGCACCAATGCTTGAGGTAGCGGAATATGTAAAGAAATGGCAGGCAAATACGAGATGAGGTCACCACTTATTTAGAATATTTATTTAATTAATTTATGAAACAAGTTTTTGTATTCATTTCCTTTATAGTGTCAGGTACTTGCTTTTCGCAAAAGAATACTAGTTTGAAGTTATGGTATAACCAGCCATCGGGAACAACCTGGGAAAATGCACTACCTATTGGCAATGGCAGGTTAGGTGCAATGGTTTATGGAAATGTAGAAACAGAGACTATTCAGTTAAACGAACACACTCTATGGAGTGGCGGCCCCAATCGTAATGACAATCCGTTGGCTTTGGATTCTTTATCAGAAATAAGAAAACTAATATTTGATGGCAAACAGAAGGAAGCAGAACGGATGGCCAACCGGATAATTATCAGTAAGGGATCGCATGGTCAAATGTTTGAGCCGGCAGGAGATCTTCATCTGTCTTTTAACGTGCATGAAAATTTTACCAATTATTATCGTGAATTAGATATTGAAAAAGCCGTTGCAAAAACATCTTATAATGTTGCTGGTGTTACTTACACAAGAGAAGTCTTAGCTTCTTTCCCTGACCGGGTTATTGTAATTCATTTGACGGCAAGTAAACCACAGAGCATTTCTTTCGTAGCTTTTTATTCAACTCCCCTACCGAATGTTGAAATTAAAACAACAAGTTCAGGACAATTGGCCTTTTCAGGAACGACAATTGATCATGAAGGAGTGAAAGGAAAGATCAGGTATAAGGGTATTGTTCAAATAAAAACACAAAACGGTTCTTTGTCATCTACTGATACTTCTATTGTTGTAAAAAATGCAAATGAAGCAACGATTTACATTTCTATTGCAACTAACTTTAATAATTACCACGACATCAGTGGAAATGAAAATGAAAGAGCCGCTTCTTATTTGAATAAAGCAACTCCAAAAACATTTGCAAACATTTTAAAAGAACATGTAGCAGCCTATCAAAAATATTTTAACAGGGTTAAACTTGATCTTGGAACGACTGAAGCTGCAAACCTTCCAACCAATGAGCGATTAAAATATTTTAATTCAGCAAACGATCCGCAGTTAGTTACGTTATATTATCAGTTCGGTCGTTATTTATTGATATCCTCTTCGCAACCCGGAGGTCAGCCGGCAAACCTGCAAGGTATTTGGAATAATAAAGTAAGGCCACCATGGGATAGCAAATACACGATCAATATCAATGCTGAGATGAATTATTGGCCGGCTGAAAAAACAAATCTTTCAGAATTACATGAACCATTTCTTCAAATGGTAAAAGAAATGGCTGTAACAGGACAACAAACAGCAAGGGATATGTATGGTGCAAGAGGTTGGATGGCGCATCATAATACTGATATATGGAGAGCAACCGGTGCGGTTGATGGTGCCTTTTGGGGGATCTGGAATCAGGGTGGTGGGTGGACAAGCCAACATCTTTGGGAACATTATTTATATACAGGCGATAAAACTTTTTTAGCTTCGGTATATTCAATTTTAAAAGGTGCTGCTACATTTTATGTTGATTTTCTTGTTGAAGATCCAACACGACATTGGCTGGTTATAAATCCGGATATGTCGCCGGAAAATGCACCAACAGCACACCAGGGTTCTTCGCTTGATGCAGGAACAACAATGAGTAATCAAATTATTTTTGATGTATTCAGGTCCACAATACGTGCAGCAGAAATTTTAAATAAAGACAAGGCTTTTGTGGATACCTTAAAACAAATGCGTAAGCGTTTGCCGCCAATGCAAATAGGTCAATATGGTCAACTACAAGAGTGGTTGGATGATGTAGATGATCCGAATGATCATCATCGTCATATTTCTCATCTGTATGGTTTGTTTCCTTCGAATCAAATTTCACCTTATCGTACGCCGCAATTATATAGCGCTGCAAGGAACACTCTTATTCAGCGAAGCGATGTATCAACGGGTTGGAGTATGGGTTGGAAAGTGCAAAAATGCTGGATGGCGATCATGCATATAAGCTCATACAAAATCAGCTTACACCAGTGGATACAAGTACAAGAAGCGGGGGCACCTATAATAATCTTTTTGATGCTCATCCTCCATTCCAGATAGATGGCAACTTTGGTTGTACCTCTGGTATTACAGAAATGCTGATGCAAAGTGCTGATGGTGCAATTCATCTACTTCCTGCTCTTCCGGATGTTTGGATGAAAGGTGGAAATATTGATGGTTTAAAAGCAAGAGGTGGTTTTGAGATCATCGAAATGCAATGGAAGAATGGTAAACTGGTTAAGGCTCTTATCAAATCATATTTAGGCGGCAATCTTCGTTTGCGTGTTCCAAATGAAATGAAAATAAATAGTGGTACTGCATTAAAAAAAGCCATCGGCGAAAACAAAAATCCATTTTACTATATTGAAGAAATATTAACGCCTGTAATATCACCAAATGCTGTGATCACATTGCCTGAGCTGAAGGAAACTTTTTTATATGATATACCAACTCAGCGTGGACAGGTATATACGATTATTTCAAAGTAAAATTTAATGACGATAAAATTATTGAAAATAAAACCTCGTTTGAAATTGTACAACAGCGCTAAGGTCTTAATAACAATAATTCTATTTTTAAATGTACTGCATTCTTATGGGCAGATGTCATCCATTCCACGACTTGCAAAAAATGGTGCATACACTCAGTTGATAGTTGATGATAAACCTTTCCTGATCCTCGGAGGCGAGTTAGGCAATTCAAGTGCATCAAGCAATGAATACATGCGGTCTATTTGGCCAAAGCTGAAACAAATGAATTTAAATACAGTGATTGCGCCAGTCTATTGGGAATTAATAGAACCTGTTGAAGGAAAATTTGATTTTAAATTAATTGACAGCTTAATTAAAAATGCCCGGTTGTACAATATGAAGCTGGTGCTATTATGGTTTGGTGCATGGAAGAACAGTATGTCATGCTATGCCCCGGAATGGGTTAAGACCAATACAACACGATTTCCCAGGACACTGGACAAGAGCGGAAGTCCGCAGGAAATAATGACGCCATTCAATAAGAATAATCTTGAAGCAGATAAGAAAGCATTTGTAAGATTAATGCAATACATAAAAGAAACAGATAATAAGGAACATACTGTCATTACCATACAAGTAGAAAATGAAATAGGAATGTTGCCGGATGCAAGAACTTATGATGAAGCAGCAAATATTGCTTTTAATAAAGCGATTCCTTCGCAACTATTAAATTATTTGAAGAAAAATAAAAACGATCTTCTTCCGGAGATCAAATCAATTTGGGAAGCTAATGGATCTAAGTCTTCAGGTAATTGGGAAGAAGTATTTGGAAAAAATCTTTCTACCGATGAGATTTTTATCGCATGGCATTATGCAGTTTTTGTAAATGAATTAGCAATAGCCGGCAAAGCAGTTTATAATTTACCAATGTATGTGAATGCTGCATTAAACCGTCCGGGAGCCAAACCCGGTCAGTATCCGAGTGCTGGTCCTCTCCCACACGTTATGGATATTTGGAAAGCAGGTGCACCTTCTGTTGATTTTTTAGCACCGGATTTTTACAATCCCGATTTTAAACACTGGTGTGATCTGTACACAAGGATCGGTGATCCATTATTTATTCCTGAACATCGTTTTGAAAAAGGAATTGATGCTAAAGCATTTTTTGCATTTGGCAACTATAATTGTCTCTCATTTTCTCCATTTTCGATCGAATCAACTAATGAATCAGGAAAAGAACCGATCGGTAAGACATATGATATTTTGAACCAGTTAACACCGTTAATTACAAAATATCAGTCTACAGGTGCAGTGAAAGGTTTTTTAATTGAAAAAGATTGTATACAAAAGGACATTCCGATAGGTGACTATCTTTTTACAGTTTACCATGAATATAAAATGGGATGGTCTGCAGAAGCAAAAGATAGTATATGGCCGTTGGCCGGTGGATTGATCATCGCTGTTGCGCCGGGTGAATTTTATGTAGCAGGTACTGGCTTTGTAATGACGTTTACCCCAAAAGCGAATAATAAGAAAGCAGGTTTTATCAGTGTCGATGAAGGATCTTTCGGAAATGGGATATGGATACCGGGACGTAGAATGAATGGCGACCAGGATCACCAGGGACGACATGTAAGAATTCCCGCAAATGATCATAGCATTCAGCATGCAAAACTTTATACTTATTAAATAAGATCATGGAACAGCATGACAAATCAAGAAGAAAATTTCTATATGATCTAAGTCTTGCAGGTTTAAGTGTTCCGCTTATTTCATCAGCTCTTCAATGTACTGATGATAAAAAAACAAACCCTGAAATTATGATTGAGAAAAATAAAAAAGCTGGTAAACTGGGTATTGCATTAGTTGGTCTTGGTAATTATGCAGGTGGACAGTTAGCTCCTGCCCTATTGCAAACAGGCAACTGTTATTTAGCAGGGATCGTAACAGGTACTCCTTCTAAAATTCCTGTATGGAAAGAGAAATATAATATCCCTGATAAAAATATTTACAATTACGAAACCTTTGACAGCATCAAAGACAATCCTGATATAGATATTATATATATTGTTTTGCCGAACTCCATGCATGCTGAATATACCATTCGTGCAGCTAAAGCAGGTAAACATGTTATTTGCGAAAAACCAATGGCATTAACCGTTGAAGATTGTGATAAAATGATAGCCGCATGCAAACAGGCAGGCAAATCATTATCCATCGGTTATCGATTGCATTTTGAACCTTACAATCTCGAAATGGTGCGATTGGGAACAAATAAAATTTATGGTGATGTAAAAAAGATAACATCTGGTTTTGGTTTTCTAATTGGCGATCCAACACAATGGCGGTTAAAAAAAGCAATGGCCGGTGGCGGGCCAATGCAGGACCTTGGTATTTATTGCGTACAGGGAATTTGTTATACAACAGGTCATGAACCAATTGCTGTATCTGCGCAGGAAGGTCCAAAGACAATTGCAGATAAGTTCAGTGAAGTTGAACAATCACTTAAATGGCAATTTGAGATGCCTGGTGGAATAATTGCCGAAGGTGAAGCCAGTTACGGTTATGAATTAAATTTTTTAAAGGCAGAAGCAGAAAAAGGAACTTTTGAATTATCGCCAGCCTATAACTACGGAGGATTAAAAGGAAAAATTGGTGAAACCCCAATGAATTTTCCAAATGTAAATCAGCAGGCAAAGCAAATGGATGGCATTGTTTTATCTATTAAAAACAATCAAACTTCCATTGTGCCGGGAGAACTTGGGAAAAGAGATGTAAAGATCATCGCTGCGGTTTATGAAGCAATGAGGACAGGTAAAAAGGTAATTATTTAATAAATTATTTTATGAAATTCAGAACAGTCTTGCTAACTATTCTTTTTATCGGACAGTATTTTTGCTGGCTTGATAATTTCCCTGTTCGCGGGAGAAAAGACTATCCGCTTTTATTTGATGCGCAATTAAAACCGAAGAAAGCTTATTGGGAAGTGATAAAATAATAGCTAATAATTATCTCGGAATTTTGCATATTAGGCTAATTTTATCATGTTATAGAGTTCTTTGAAACCAGCTGTGATAAAGGGTTTGGATTTAAATCCATTATTATCCATTCGGGTTAACAATGGCGGGGATAAGTTCAAAGGCTCTGGCATTTGGTAATCCGGATAATAAGTTTAAGTATAATGGTAAGGAAAAACAGGAGAAAGAATGGAGTGACGGTAGCGGATTAGAAGAATATGATTATGGTGCAAGATTCTATGATGCCCAGATAGGAAGATTTTTTGTTCAAGATAGATTTACAGAAAAGTATGTGCGTTTTTCTCCCTATGGTTATGCGGTTAATGATCCTGTTTATTTTACCGACAAACACGGTGACAGTTTAGACGTTTCCAAAATTGTTACCTATGATAAAGCAAATGGAACTAATTATGCGACTACGATAACAAATGATTTATCTGCTGAAACAGGTTTGACAATTACAGTGGTAGATGGTAGGTTAGAATATGCCAAGGACAAGGACGGTAATGCTGTCATTGCTCAAAGAACCACCAAAAAAGGAAAAGTTGTAAACGCAGGCAGTCAAAAAGCAAGAGACTTAATAACAGGCGCAATCAAAGATACCAGGACTGCTGTAACTGAGATAGCAACAAGAACATCTGCATCTGTTCAGGGAGGATTGCAGATTTACTTAAATGCAAATCAGATTAAAAATTTTGTTTCTGGTGTAAATAATGTTGATGGTAGAACTTTAGGTTGGGGAATGACCTTTATGCATGAACTTATACATTCTGCTTTAGGTGGAGGTTTATCAGATTCTCCGGCTAGTCTGCCGGGCAACTTTGGGCAGACTGGTGCAACTGTAGATAAGATGAACGGAATTAGAAGAGAGTTAAATGCAAATGGGTTCAACTTTGGAGAAAGAATGTCATATCAAGCGCTTAGTTCAGCGCTAAATACTCCTTCCTATCTACCATTTGATAATAGTGCATTAATTGATTTACAAAACGGTAATTTTCCACCCAGTGCCAGTTCTAAGTTTCTAAAATTCTAAACATGCTTAAAACAATTTACATAACTGTTACCATGCTATTATCTTACAGTAACTGTTCTAATAGGACGGATAAGCAGGAAGTCAACTGTGGCATAATCGATAATGTGATTAAATATTTAAACGAGAATGAAAAAGAATTTAAGAATAAAAGCGTTGCTGTTTTTGACACCACAGACGCATTACCATTTACAAATTTTAGACAGGAAATACAATTACATTATCCAAGTATTGGTTCTCAAATTATAGACAGCTTAGACCACAATGCAAAACCTCAAAAAATAGATTGCAAGAGTAAGGAAGGCAACTCTAAAATCGAAGTAATTTTTTCTAACATTTATAAAAATTTAATCATTTGCGAATGGTTTTATGCCGAAGGTTCAAGCACCCAAAACATCAACGACATGCGTAGATTTAAGGAAGCAAAGAACTACCTGTTTGAATTGGGAGCAGATTATAAAATAAAGCAAGTCTTTATAAAGACAGTTCAATACGAATGAACAAACAAAGCCGCAGCGATGCAGCTTTTGTATTACTGCATAGTAGACGCAAAATTTTTAAACTTCTTTTTAATAACAATGGTATCAATCAAACGAAATACCATTTCTTACCAGACGAGTCTCCTCCTAGTCGATAGTAAGCCCATGTTCTTCTTATCAGTAGTAAATATAAAAAAATATAGGATTTATGTTTAGCTTATAGCTAAACATCGGCTTCGAAGAAGGCGAGGAATTGCTGGAGATTGTATTTTTATGATTACAGTTCCTTTGCTTGATTGCCCGGAGTCAGGCTAAGCACTTTGAAATTATATTTAAAAGGAAAGCACGGAGAGACTCGTCGCTTATGAATATACATTTCTTCCCAGATCAGGAGGAGACTTGTCTGGGAAGAAATTAGAAACTATTTTCTCTTCAAGGAGTTCCTTCTTGTATTAAATTTGACATCATCCATAGGAACATATTTGAACATGGAAACGTCTGTCATTAATGTTAAAATAATTTTCTCACTTGGTTTTTCAACTTCTATCCATTTTGACGACATGCCATTTTCCAGAAGTACTTTAACCCGATTAATTTTATCAAAACTTTCATTACAGATCCCTAAAGATGGGTCGCATTTATTTGAATCATTATTAACTAGAACGAAACCAGGAATAAAATCTCCTTTGATGTTTTTTATTACTGCAATTCGAAAATCTTTTTCAAAGGTTCCATTACTCCCATAAGCAATTTTAATAGGAAGACCGTCTTTTTGAATTGAACTATTTAATATTAAAAATTTGCCTTTCTTTTTCCACGTACCCGAACTAAACTGATTACTCAGGTCTGTCCCAACTTTATATTCATATGAATTATCGTTTTTAAGTAATAATTCGCTTCCTGCATATCCACCTGGCGCATGACTTTCAAATCGTTCAATAACTTTATTAGTGCTATCTTCTTTTAGAAGCTTAACTTTTATCAAATCCTGGCTAAAGCAATTGTAAAATCCATTTATCAAAAAGGTAATCATTACTATTTGTCTCATACTACCATCGGTTTTCGAGTGAATGTCCGTAATAATAAGTACTTGTCCCACCATTTCGGGTATCATGACCATTAATTCTGTCAATTGCACCCGTTATCGTGTTTATGTTATTCTTAATTAGATTTGAAATCCTATCACTGGGATTATATTTTATATAGGTAGCAGATTGTGTATTTAATGTAAGTTGTTCCTCCCTTCCTGCAAGACCTAAGTAAGGTGAACCAGTTCCCATTTTACTACTTTTAAACCAATTAATATCAAAGTATCCATCTGCAACCCTATTTACAGACGACATATCTGTAAAAAGAATCCCTGCATTAAATGCAACGACCTCATCCATCATATCAGATAATGGATCAATACCTTGTTTAGTACCCATAAGTTCACCTTTTAAAAAACCATACCCGTGACGAAATTCATGTGCCATAGTTTCTAGTTTTTGATCAGATTTACCAAGTTTAATTTCTACTCTACGTTCATCTACATCAAACGACGTTTCACCTGCAGCTTTTGGAGTCGTTGGCATATCGCTGTTTACATGAAATTCAATATTAGATTCCTCCATTTCATCCCATTGACCATTTAGTGCTGCGTGACTGTTAATTAAATTTGTGAGTTGCTCAGTTCTTTTTTGATCTTTTTTATCTTTTGAGCCAACAACATCTTCCAACTCTTTCATATAGCCTTCCATTCGGCTATTATTTTCCAGTCGCAATTTTTTATAGGTTTCTTCAACAGTTGCGTTACCCCATGTAAAATAGTTACCCAACCAATCCATATTCTTTACTGGATTGTTTCCCATGCTTACATACTGGCTTTCTTGATAATTAGTTATAGGATCAATCTGCATAAAGCGTCCTATTTGTGGATCGAGACTTCTGTAAAATGCTTCATATATATTTAAGTCGAAGTCGTTATTCTGCTCTATACCGTTGAACTTGTATTTATTTTCTTTCCCAAAAGCTAAAGCCTTCGAACTAATGCCGGCCATTGTTAACCCGAATGGATAATAATGGATTTGTACCAAAATGCTTTGCCACAGTCACATTCAAAGAACTCGAATAGTCCGCAAACATAGCCTAAAGTGCTAAATTCTGATATTGATATGAGCAGTTTTTTACAATTTTTAGTCAGTAACTTTTACTGGGTGATGTTGAACTGAGTTCCACAAGCTTTTTATATGCGTTTCTTACTTCATGGTTCAAATATTCCTGTGCAATGCCGACATATTTATAAAATTCTTTGCTTCCCGGCGCATGGCCGGAAATTCTTCTAACCATTACTTCCGATACCCCCATTACTAATAAGGTTGTAATAGCTGTTCTTCGCATCGTGTGTGCGGTAATATGCTGATAAAAACGCCAGGTGCTTCCTTGCCTAGTTTTTATTTCTTTCATGTTTCCTTTACGACTTATGTTTTTAGGTAATAAATAATTCCAGCCTGCTGCCTTAACCAAATTCTTTACCTGCAGATTTATGTTTGTTGACGACAAGCGGGGTAAAATATACTTACCAGCTTTGTGCCTGTACTTGTGAACTATGTCCAATAAATAATTGGGTAGCGGGATCTTTATTTCTGTATTCGTCTTTTGAGTAAATAATACTAATGAGTTTTCTTTAACGACATAAGATCAGAATATCTTAGCCCGGTCGTACAGCCAAAAACAAAAATGTCCTTCGCCCTTTTTAAGTAAGGATTCAATGATGTTTCAAATTCTTTGTTTGTTATAAGAAAATTTAATTGCTGAGGCAATATAACAACGGGTGTTGCCTGTAGTAAAGGAATACGAAAAGACTTGTGATAATTGCCAACAATAAAACCCTTTTCCTTTTGCAGATAATTGAAAAAGGATTTAATTGTTTTAAATACACTGGCTGCAAAATTATCATTGTAATTTTTTTCTTGATAAAGGAAGCTTGAGAAATGGATAAAGAAACGCTTCCAGTAATTTTTTTCTCTTTGCAATGTTCGCAGAGAGGTCCTATGAAGCAATTGGATCCTCAATTTGTCTACTGACTTACTTTCAAATACTTCCAGGAGGTTATAAACATGCAGGTAATTTGCTATTGTTCCTTTAGTAATTCTTTTTCCTGAAGTAGTCAAGCGTCGTCCTGATTTAGATTCTTTAATGAATTTTAAAAAAGTTTTCTAAAAGCATTAATTGTGGAGTTGTCTTTTTCATTTTTGATCTAAAGATTGGAATTTTATTGGAGAAAATGTGTCGTTTGAATAAAGATTGAGACTCTCTCGGGAAGAACGCTTGGTGAGAGATAATTAAATAATAGATCAATTGCCTTTTATTCTTCAGTCCGCCCAGGGTCTTGCCCGGAAACAATTACAAATATTTTCAGTCCGCCCGGGGTCTTGCCCGGAGACATATACAAATATAAGAATGCCAGTGGCAGACCCCGGAATACGATAGACAATTATTATTAAATTTATAAATGCCTGTTCGGTTTAAGCATACCGCTCAATCACACAGTATTTATTTTATCACTTTTACTTGTCATAAGTGGAGAAACCTTTTTAGTATTACCAATTCTTATGGTGCTGTTTATAAATGGTTCGATTCTTTGTGCGAAAAGAAAATCAGGGTGATGGGATATGTTATTATGCCCAATCATGTACATGTCCTGCTATACTTTCCCGAAATGCCAAAGTCTTTAAATATTGTTATGGGTAATGCCAAACGATTTATGGCTTATGATATGATCAAAAGATTAGAAGCTGATAAGAATATTACTTTGCTTGAAGAGCTATATCATAGTGTAAAGAAAGGAGAAAGAAAAAAAGGGCAACGTCATAAAGTATTTCCTGACAGCTTTGATGCGAAGGAATGTTATTCAAATGAATTTGCTTATCAGAAATTGGGATACATTCATAAGAACCCGGTAAGTAAAAAGTGGCAATTAGTAAATGACTTTACTGATTACACTCATTCAAGTGCTGCGTTTTATGAAAAAGGAGTAAAGAATTATGATAAGATGTTTCATGTAAATGAAATACTGTTGTAGTTTCTCGTATCCCGGGGTCTGCCCTCATGATTTTTATTGCTATAATTTTCCTATGGGCAAGACCCCGGGCGGACTGAAAATTCAGAACCGTATCTGGATTTGTTTCTTGCTCTCAAAGATCAATTGCCTTTAATCCTTTTCACCAATAAATTAAAAGCATTTTTATCCCATCCTTCAAGACGGCCACGCTGAACGACAAGCTTATTATCAGCGCTGTCTTTTAAGAAATAATGAAAAACAAATTTCCCTTTAGGATCGTGCCATCCCATAATTTGTCCGAAACGAAGATCATTAAACACTAATGTATCATTCCATTTTTCCACTGTATAAAATTTTTGGGAGAAACGCTTTAGCTTTTGCAGCTCTTCATGAGCTGCTACCGAATCCAGTAAATTGTCATTGCGTGGAAAATATTCAAAGTCGATCTTCTTTTTTGTATCAAATACTGAACGAAACCCAATATAATAACCCGAATCATTCCCGGCCACAACATACCATAACCAGTTTTGAAAGGGAGTAGGTGTTGTAAAGTATCTTGAGTACTGGATATTTTGTTTTTTCAAAATTGCTTTTACATCACCATTGATCATTGTCTTATTGAAGATGCAATACAAAAGATAAACCGCACTCATCACCAATCCCATCATCCACCATTTTTTTCTTTGTTTCCAGCTATGTTTTGTAATAATAAGCATTACCACAGCTATTCCCGGCCATATTGAAAAGAATGGATCAGCGACATAGATAGACTGGAAAGAAATCCTTTTATGACTAAAGGGTTCAAACCATCCTACTCCATAGTTATTGAATGCATCAATAAAAACATGAATGAAAATAACACCGCCAAAGAACAGCAACCATCTTTTAAAACTGATGTTATGCGGACGGTGCCATCGTTCAGCGATCAAAGCAAAGAAAACGGCAATGATCGCAACAAATAAAAATGAATGGGTGAACCCCCGATGTGCTAACAAATTGCTTGAAGTATTCATCCAGAAGGAAGCAAGAAAATCAATATCCGGTATGCTTTGCGCTAATGCTCCCCAAAGCATTGCTTTTTTTCCAAGCTTACGGTCAAGAAATGCTTCGCCCATGCATGCACCAAGAGCTATATGAGTAATTGAATCCATTACCAGGTTTATGCACTAAAAATAACTTCTTATTTATAAAACTAAGAATGATCTTATCACAAGGATAGGCCATCAATGGAGCAGGTTTATAATTTATCCAGGATCTTGTTCAGATCAATGCCCTTTCCTAAAACAGGTTTGAATATGTCACCTTCACTTTTGATCCTGTCCATTGCATTTTCAATTGTAAAAGCTTTCATGGTAAGACCTTTTTTTACTTCTTCCCAGTATAGCGGCATCGAAACAGTAGCACCGGGCTTTGGTCTTAATGAATAAGGTGCCGCTAAAGTTGCTTTGGGACGGTTCTGTAAAAAATCTACATACAATTTATTTTTTCTTGCTTTGGTTAATCTTTCAATGCTTGTTATATCAGGTAACATATTATTTACCTGCGTAGCGATTATTCTTCCAAACATTTGGCATTGATCATAGGTGTATTTTGCACCAAGGGGAATATAAACATGAATACCTGTTGAACCGGATGTTTTCGGATAGCCAGTTACTCCCATTGTATCTAAGACTTCCTTTGTTGCCTGGGCCACTTTGATCACTATATCAAACCCATTTTTATCAGAAGGATCAAGATCTATCAAGCACCAGTCAGGGTTATCAGGGTTATGTATTGTACTATTCCATGGGTTCATTTCAATTGCACCAGCATTTGCCATATATAAAATGCTTGCCTCATCTTCCGGAACCAAAAAATTTTTATCGTCTCCTTCACTCGTTGTATATGGTTCCATCTTTATCCAATCTGGAGCCTTACCTGTTACATCTTTTTGATAAAAGCTTTTTCCGTTGATCCCATTTGGATAACGATTGAGTGATTGAGGACGATCTTTTAAGTAAGGAAGTAAGTACGGAGCCACCTGATAATAATAATTCAACATGTCCCGCTTTGTGTATTTTTCAGCCGGCCAAAAGATCTTACTAAGATTAGTGAATTTTATCTCGTGCCCATTGATCTTTTTTACCTGTGTTTCTTCGCTTGGATTTAATAAAGTTTTCCGATCCTTATCGGTAACGGGCTTTGTATATTTATTTGGTTTTTCTTTTTTTGTTGTTTCTTTTACGTCTTCCACCTGGATTGCAGTTTCCTTTTTTACATCCTTTGCTTTCTTATCAGTTCGCAATCCTTCGAAAGATGGATGACGCATGATGCCATCACTTGTGATCTCTGCATAACTGACCTCGCAAACTAATTCGGGTTTTAACCATGTTACCGTTGCTTTAGGAGGGTTTGGTCTGAATCGTGAAGGCTTGTTTACATCCGGCTCTTCAGTAAAAGGGATCTTTTTTGTCTCCAACTTTTTCATCTTTGCCATCATTTCCTTTTGCATCTTATCATTAAATCCTGTTCCTATTTTTCCCATATAATCCAGGCGGCCATTGTCAAATACACCAACCAGTAAAGCGCTGAATGTTTTTGCAGTGCCTTCATTTTTAGTAAAACCTCCGATCACTACTTCATGTCTTTTGTTTGATTTTATTTTTAACCATTCCCTCGTTCTGTCACCTTCGATGTATACGCTGTCTTCTTTTTTTGCGATGATACCTTCCATTCCCATTTTGGCAGTTGTTTCTAAAAACTCAACGGCAGAAGTTTCAAAATTTTCACTTACCCGAATAATGTTTTCATTTGGCAAATTTTCTTTTAATATCTCTCTTCTTTTTGTTAATGGAAGCGATTTCAGATCGTAGCCGTTCAACCATATAATATCAAACACATAATAAAAGAGTGCACCATCTGCTTCGCTGCGCCAGTTTTGTAATGATCCAAAATTAGAAATGCCTTTTTCGTTCAATACCACCACTTCCCCATCGATCACTGCATCAATTTTCCATTTCTTTAATGTATCTACAATAGGATAAAATTTTTCATTAAAAGATTTATTATTCCTGGAGATAAGGTCTACTTTTCCTTTATTGATCATTGCTACTGCCCTGTATCCATCCCATTTAATTTCATATTGCCAACCAGGTTCATCAAAAGGCTTATCTACTAATGTGGCCAGCATTGGTCTTACCGTTTTTGGGAAGGAAGCTTTCTTACCCTCGCTCTGGATATTTTTTTTTTCAATCCGTTGTTTACGGGATTTTTCAGAAGCAGACTTTTTCTTGGGTGAACTGCCCCATATATTCTTACTTGTTTTCTCAATTGTTTGCAGGGATTTACCAGAAACAACAGATTTATCCTTTTTGGTAATATCTGTATCCTTTGCATACTTATCCCGATGCTTGATCAACAACCACGCATTGTTTTCCGCATTTTTCAATTTCACTAGTGCAAATTCACCTTTGAGTTTACTCCCATTCATTTTAAATTTTAATGAACCTTTCTTCAATTGCTGAAGCAATGTTTTTTCCTGTTCCTTTTTAGTTCCCCCTTCCAAAGACTCATAGGTCCCCTCATCCCAAACGATCACTGTACCTGCTCCATAATTTCCCTCGGGAATAATTCCTTCAAATGTTCTATAATCATAGGGATGATCTTCAACCATCATGGCTAAACGTTTATCCTCTGGATTAAGAGAAGGCCCTTTAGGGACTGCCCAACTTTTTAATACACCTTCCATCTCTAAACGAAAGTCATAATGTAATCTCGTTGCGTCATGTTTTTGTACAACAAAGCGTAACCCGGCGCCGGAAGCTTTTCCCCCGGTAGGCTCGGGAGTATCCTTAAATGATCTTTTCTTTTTATAAAGAGTTAATGCCATAGAATTAAATCAATAAATATTGTACCACTTTGGTTTGATCAAATGACCAGGTGGAGTTGCACTCAAATGATATCTTGTTATCACAACCCGGTGGCATAAGGTTTGTACCTCTTTATGTTCATTCATTTTAAATAATTCAAATAAATTTTTATTTTATGCCAACTACTAAAAATAGAACATCCGTAAGAACAAGAAGAGCAAGAACAGAAAATACATCTTCACCTAGATCATCAAGTTCTTCTAAGTCTTCAGGCCAAAAACAAACAAGATCATCAAACGGCAAGGCAACAAAATCTGAAAATGGATCACTAAATGGGAACTCTCAACTTGAGAAACTTTTCACTGATTCGTTAAAAGATATTTATTGGGCAGAAAAACATTTGACCAAAGCATTGCCTAAAATGAAAAAGAAAGCAACTACAGATGAATTAAGATCTGCAATTGAGGAACATCTTGCCCAAACAGAAGAGCATGTATCAAGACTTGAACAAGTATTTGAAATGTGTGGAAAAAAAGCACAAGCAAAGAAATGCGATGCCATGGAAGGCTTAACCAAAGAAGCTGATTCAATTATAGAAGAAACAGAATCTAATACTATGACAAGAGATGCAGGAATAATAATGGCAGCGCAAAAAGTAGAACATTATGAAATTGCTACTTATGGTTCTTTGGTGCAACTTGCAAAAACACTCGGCATGAATGACGCTGCGGAGGTCTTGTATCAAACACTGGAAGAGGAAAAACAAGCCGATGAAAAATTGACTGAAATAGCTGAATGGAACGTGAACCAGGCAGCAACACAGGAAGAGGGAGAAGAAGACGAAGAAGAAGATGATAATGAGGATGAAGAAGAAGACAATAAAGAAGAAGGTGAAGAGGAGGAAAAATAAACTGTTGCACGTTTATTGCGGACGTTAGAACATGGACACAAATAAAACTTATACGCTGATCACTGGTGGAACAAGCGGTATTGGTTATGAACTTGCAAAGATCTTTGCAAATAATGGTCATAATCTTATACTTGTTTCCCGTGATGAAGCTGACCTGACAATTACAAGAAATGAGTTGTTGGAATTGGGGGTAGATGTTCTCATAATTTCCAAAGATCTATTTGACAGGCAAAGCTCGTTTGATCTTTATAATGAGATCTGCGAAAAAGGATATGATATAGATATATTAGTAAATAATGCAGGACAAGGACAGTATGGAGAATTTTCGGAAACAAATATATATAGAGAACTATCGATCATTCAACTCAACATCTCATCTCTTGTAGTTCTTACCAAACTTTTTTTG
>VBAS01000261.1:0-9037 GCA_005882975.1 Bacteroidota bacterium
AACTTGGTAAAGCAATTGAAGAAAAATTTCCCGGGGTTAAAGTTCTTTATACACGAACAACAGACGTTCTTCCCGGCAATAAACCAGATAAAAACCAGGCTCTTCGTTATCGTGCAGAATTTGCCAATCAATCCGGTGGTGACCTGTTTATAGCTGTTCACGTAAATGCGGCTCCTAAAATAAAACACAAGGTGGAGAGCGGGTCTAAATGGGTTGGCAAAGGGAAAAAAAAGCATAAGGTCAAAACGTATAAATATTATTATACTCCTAATCCTTCTCATGGCACAGAAACATTTATTTGGGCTGCAGACAGAACCGATGATAAATCAGGTACAATAACACCTGATGATGAATTTGGAGAAACTGACAGTACAATAGTTGTTCCGGAGATCAATGACCCTATAATGAAAGCTTTCCAATTATTATATACAAAAAAATATTTTGAGAACTCTCTTCACTTTGCCAATCTTATTGAAGCAGAATTTGTGAAAGGTGGCCGTTTCAGCCGCGGTGTCAAACAGAGAAACGAAAAAGGTATTTGGGTATTACAAGCTACGGGAATGCCAAGTGTTTTGGTTGAAACTGGTTTTATCACTGATAAGGATGAAGAAGAATACCTCGATAGTGACAAAGGACAAAATGAAATAGTAGAAAATATAACAGATGCATTAGCCAATTATATTGCTTCAAAGGAAAAAGCTCCTGCCAGTAATGGGGGAAAAAGTCCCGATACAAAAAGTGTTCAAACAGATGCAGCAAACCTTACACGTAAAAATGTCTCCAATATTCCGGTCAATAAACGCTGACAGGTCACATTTATCCTCTCTTTTTAAAGTTGTAAATAGCTAGATTTATTTTATTAATTTGGCATTCTGTTAGCATCTAGGGAAAAAAAATATTCATGAAGATCAGCAACGAAACCAAAGTCGGGATTTTAACTATTGTCGCTCTCACACTACTTATTGTAGGTTTTAATTTTTTGAAAGGCAAAAATGTCTTCAATAAAGAAAAGCATTTATACGCAGTCTTTTCAGACCTCGGCAGTCTTCGAAAATCAAATGAAGTAAAAATGAAAGGCCTTCCTGTGGGGGTCATTTATGATTACACTGAGATCGATAAGAACCTTAGTGGAGTTATTGTTACCATCACAATGAAACGTGATGTGAACATTCCAAAGGACTCAAAAGCAACGATAGAGTCTGAATTGCTGGGCAACACTTATATGAATATTGTGCAGGGTCTGTCCACAGAATTTTTGCAGGATGGCGATACCGTGGTAACGGACAGGGCCAGTTCTTTTCTTGGAGATGTGAAAGCGCAGATCACTCCAACTTTATCAAGTGTAAGAGGTGCTATTGATTCATTGAAAATTGTTTTGGGTGGCCTTAACCGATTATTTGATAAGGATACTAAAGGAAATATTAGTGAGATCATTCGCAATCTTAAACAAACAACGGGCAACCTCAATAAAATTTTGGATGCAGAAAGCGGTGCACTGGCTACTACGTTGAATAATGCAAACTCAATTACAAATAATCTTAAAAAGAACAATGATAGCATTACTGCAACAATAAGCAGTATAAAAAGAGCGGCAGACAAGTTTTCAGGGTTGGAAGTACAGCCAACACTTGACACTCTAAAATCCTCGATCAATGAATTCAAAAACATCTTAAGTAAATTCAATACGAACGAAGGAACTCTTGGTTTGTTAATGAAAGATCGAAAACTATATGATCAGTTAAATAGTATATTATTGGGCATTGAAATATTGCTGGATGATATTCGTGTTAATCCCAAACGATACACCGGCAGTTTGATATTTAACAGAAAAGATAAAACAGGCCCTTTAACTTCGCCTGCGAAAAAAGATTCCATTCCGCAAGGCAAACAAAAATGACCCGGATAAAATTCATTCGTTTTTTACTCATCTTGTCACTGTTTACAAGTCCGCTAATTATTTTTTGCCAGGAATTACCAACCACAAAAACGTTTACACCAGCCGATACAGTTCGTACAGTTGAAATTTTACCAGGTGTAAGAAAATTAGAATACCGCAAAGTTGATTCCGTTACAGAAGTACAGATACTCGCTGGCAATGTCCGGTTAAAGCAAGGCAATTCTATATTCGAATGCGACAGTTGTGTGATCACAAAAAGAATAAATCTCTTCGAAGCATTTGGAAATGTTCATATCAATGATTCTGATACGGCGAATGTATACTCAGATCATCTGCGTTATCTCACTGACAGAAAGATTGCTTATTTAGATGGTAACGTCAAATTAACTGATGGCAAAGGTGTACTTACAACGCCAACATTAGAATATGATATGAACACTAAGGTGGGCATTTATAGAAATGGCGGTCGTGTCGTAAACAAACAAACTGTATTAACAAGCGAAGAAGGTTTTTACTACGCAGATATAAAAGATGTTTACTTCAAAAAGAATGTAAAGCTGAAAGATCCATCTTTTATTGCAGAGACACTTGTTAAGGATAGCACAAACAGAACTATTAAAACAAGAGAGGGTTATTATGATAAAAGAACTGGCAAAGCCGAATTTGGACAACATCCTATCATAACAGATAAGGATATCCAGGTAACGGGGGAAAGAATTATAAGCGATGATAGCGTAGGGATTACACAAATATTCGGTAGAGGAATAATTGTAGATACTGCAAATAAAACAACGGTGATCGCCGACACAATATTCTATAACAAAAAGAATGAATCATTTCTTGCTTTTGCCAAACCATTAATGATCGTCGAACAAGACCAGGATTCCATTTTTATAGCTGCAGACACTTTGTTTTCCGCCAGGCTCACCGACTTGTATGGAGCAAAAGATTCGGTTGCAAAAAAAGATACTTTGAAAAAAGTAAAAATAATTGATACCAAAACTAAGGACAGCACTAACAGGTATTTTGAAGCATTCAAACATGTAAGAATATTTTCAGATTCATTACAGGCAGTTTGCGACAGTATGTTTTATTCTTTTAAAGATTCTGTATTTAGATTGTATCAAGATCCCGTAGTTTGGTCAAAAGAGAACCAGGTAACTGGGGATACCATTTTGCTTTTTACCAAAAATAAAAAGGCAAATAAGATGCAGATATTTAAAAATAGTTTTTTAGCAAGCATTGTAAAACCGGAAATATTTAACCAGGTAAGTTCGACCCGAATGGATGCGTATTTTATTGATGGTGCCATTGATTCCGTTCGGGCAAGAGGGTCGGCTGAATGTGTCTATTATATACAGGACGAGGACAGCGCATTTACCGGCATAAACCAATCTAATGCCGAATTGATGGATGTTTATTTCAAAGAAAAAGAACTTCAGCGTGTTGTTTTCAGAACTGCCGTCAAAGGAACGATCTGGCCAATAAAACAAAAAACTCCAAAAGAAATGCATCTTCAAAATTTCAAATGGCGGGATGCGGAGAGGCCGAAGACAAAGTATGAGCTGTTTGAGTAGATGCTGGACACTGGGTGCTGGATGCTGGATACTAGATATTAGTTTCTAAACAATTCACCACTTTTAAATTCAACCATTTCTTAATACTACAAGTATCAAGCATCCGATATCCAGTATCAAGCTTCAACTTTTGCATTTCCTTTAAACTTATCTGGCACCCTTTTCGTTAACCTAGAGAAAACATCCCCGCCATGAAGAAATCACTCCCTTTTTTTATAGCAGCAATTTTATTTTCTGCTTCTCAATTAAAAGCACAGGATTATAAAACAGCCCTCGGTATCAGGCTTAGCAGTAATGGTCCCGCCATAAACAATTCAGTAAGCTTTAAGCATTTTATGAATCCTAAGCTCGCTATTGAAGCGCTTTTCACTAATTCATAATGCAATGCCTTCAACAGAAGGATTAAAATGGTTTTATGGTGCGGGAGCTTATTTGGGTTTTGATTCTGATAAAACTAATACCGATCGGGCATTGATGGGTGCACAAGGTATTATTGGTCTCGACTATAAATTCGCTAACCTTCCTTTAAACCTTTCACTCGACTGGAAGCCCGAATTAAATATTATTGATAATATCAATTTTGAACCGGCGGCAGTTGGCTTCTCAATTCGGTTTACTTTTGGAAAATCGCAAGCTCAAACTGTTTCAGATCAATAAAGTTCCTAAATCATTTTTAGAAGACCCGGAAGTTGCAGCACTTCCGGGTTTTATTTTGTCTTTTGCTGAATTGCGTTTTTTTTGTGCGGTAAAATGCAGGAAATAATCATTTGCCATTTACTTTTTTCCTTATCTTCATTTTCACAAAACTACGCTTATGCGAATACTTCTACGATCACTAACGATCGTTTCATTTATTATTATTTCCCTCTGCTCACATGCACAGGAGAGGACAATTTCAGGTACTGTAACATCAGGAGAAGATAATAAAACGCCTCTCAGTGGTGTTACAATAAAAGTAAAAGGAACACAACGATCGGTTCTTACAGATGCAAAAGGATTTTTTTCTATTAAGGTAAATTCAGGAGAAACAGTCCAGTTTTCTTATGTTGGTTTTCAACCGCAGGAAATTAAACCTGGTGCAGATAATAGCCTTAATATAACCTTGAAACCTTCTGATAATACCTTAGGTGAGGTTGTTGTTACGGCAATGGATATAAAAAGAAATCCAAGGGAATTAGGATATTCTGTGCAAACAGTAAAGGGTTCCGATCTTCAACAAACCCAAAGAGAAAATTTTATTAATGGTCTGCAGGGAAGAGTCGCAGGACTTACCGTTACACCAACATCTGGTGCTGCGGGGGCTTCCACGGGTATAGTATTAAGAGGTTATAATACTTTGTCTGGTAATAATCAGCCATTATTTATTGTAGACGGAATTATTATCGATAATCAAACCTTGAACTCCAATTCACAAAGCGGAAGTGGTATTGGTTTGGCATCTGATGGAAATAACAGGAATAATGATAATACAAATCGTATTGCAGATATTAATCCTCATGAAATTGAAACTGTAACTGTTTTAAAAGGCCCTGAAGCAACTGCTTTATATGGTAGCCAGGCAAGTTCGGGTGCAATTGTAATTACTACAAGAAAAGCAAAAGGCACGAATGGTAAAGTACTTGTGAGTTATGATAATAATTTTCGCTTTCAAAAGATCACCCGCTTTGGAGAAGTAAATAATGATTACGGTCCGGGCGGAAGCAATAATATACCCACAGCACCACCTTTATTAGGACAGTTCACTTCCTTTGGACCAGTATGGAAACCCGGAACTGTTCTATATGATAACCTTGATCATTTTTTTGAAACAGGATTTTCACAAACACATAATTTAACTGCAGAATATGGAACAAAAAATGTTGGCTTTCGTGTTACGGGTCAGTATTTTGACAACTCGGGTGTAGTACCTTTTAATACTTATACAAAGTATAATTTTAAAATTTCAAACACTACAAAGATCGGCAAATACATTTCCATTACTCCAACACTTGCCTATGTCAGTGCAGATAATCTTAGGCCACTTAAAAGTTCAACTTCGGGATCCGGTGCCGGTGGATACATGGTTGAATTATATGAATGGCCAGCCAATAATGATATAAGAAATTATTTAGATGCCCAGGGCCATAAGCCTGTCCTCTTCAATGCAAACCGAAATTCTGATTTTGACAACCCGATCTGGAGCGCAAAATATAACAGAGCACAGGATAAGCTCAAACGTTTTGTCTCAACTCTTGGAGTGGACATTAATCCTTTCCCGTGGCTGTCAATAGCGGGCAGGTTTGGTTATGATACATACAAAGACGATGGATATGTATTTATTCATCCCGAATCATTTCAGCTTACAGCTGCTACCGGAGGAAGCCTGGATAACTATTACAGAACTTATAAAGGATATAACCACACTATTACAGCGACAGCAAAGAAAAAAATCGGAGACTTTAATACCCGATTATTGGTGGGTACCATGTGGCAGGATCTCGAAACAGATCAATTTGCCATTTATGGTACTAATTTGAAAGATACAGCCAGCACCGATAGCAGTAACACAACCCTCAATACAAGAAGACGCTTATTGAGAAATAATTCCGGGTTACCGAATGTGAATATTTTCAGAGGGCTTGCTTATTTTGGTGAGGTATCTGTTGGTTATAAGAATTATGCGTTCATAACTTATTCTCATCGTTTTGAAGAATCATCACCAATTCCAAAAGCAAATAGAAATTATAATTATCCCGGAGCCAGTTTAAGCCTTATCATTTCTGATATGTTCCCTGAATTAAAAAAAGGTAACATCTTAAATTACTTTAAACTGAGAGGTTCATTGGCAAATACTGCGAGGTTAAATGATCCTTATTCTAATCAATCATTTTTTGTAAATAATTTCAGCAGCACAAATCTGCCGGTAACTTATACATATGGTTTTACAAATGCAAATCCATACCTAACCCCGGAAAATCAAAAAACCTATGAGATAGGGACAGAGCTGAGATTTTTAAATAGCAATATATCACTTGAAGCAGCTTATTACAATACACTTTGTACAAACCAGATCGCACAGGGATACAGGGCGAGTTATGCAACCGGTTATATTTTAAATACTACGAATTCTGCTTCGCTGCGTAACCAAGGTTTAGAATTAACATTGAATATAAATGCGATCAGACAAAAGGATTTTGACTGGTCGATCAACTTTAACTTCAATCACATGTGGAGTGAAGTGTTAACACTTCCGGAATCAATTGGCATTTTGAATGACTTCTATAACTCGGATACTTATATTTCAAATGTAAGAGGTGGATTGATAAGGGGACATTCTACAGGAACAATCACTGGCTCTATATATACAAGAAATAATGCAGGACAAATACTTATTAATCCCTCAACAGGTCTACCCCTGGTAACTGCAGGTAATTCTTTAATTGCTGACAGGACACCTGATTTTACATTGGGAACCTTAAATAGTTTCAGGTATAAAAACTGGAGCTTAAATTTTCTTTGGGATCTAAAAGTGGGTGGTGATGTTTATAATGGCACTGACCAGATTCTTACGGGTATAGGTAAGAGTGAAAGAACAGCAAACCGCGGCACACCGGTAACTGTAGAAGGAGTGTTGAATGATGGTCTTCAAAATACTGCAAATCCAACAAAAAATACATTGACAATTGTTCCGCAGTATCTAAGTACTTATTATACCACCATGCCAGATGAAGAGTTTATACAAAAAGATGTAAACTGGTTTAAGTTAAGAGACATCACTTTGAATTATTATTTTCCAGATAAATCATTAAAACGTCTTAAAGGGATCAAAGGATTAAGTGCTTTTGTAACAGGAACTGACCTCATACTGATCACGAATTACTATGGCGCAGATCCGGCAGTTAATGCGAACAATCCAGGTACAAATGGCGTAGGAGGTTATGGTATGGATTTGGGAAGTGCTCCTACCCCAATAGGCATCAGCTTTGGATTAAGGGCAAATTTTTAATACTAATAACAGAAGAAAAATATTTTATATGCAAAACAAATTTTTAAACTCATTAGTTTTCCTTGGGATATTATGCTTGTTTAGTATGATCTCCTGCTCGAAAAAAATTGATGAGGCTTATTTAAATCCAAATGCTCCTGTTGTAGTTGACGTCGAAACCATTTTACCGGGAGTTATCGGAGGTTTCACTGCATTTAATGCTGCAGCAGGTTCTAACTATGGTGTTCAGCCAGATGATGTATTGTTAGGACGCTACATACAATATTGGGGATCTACAACCAACGGAGAAAATTATGGTACAATGGGTGGCACAATAGGCAGCGACAACACAGGCGCAATATGGGCTGCTGCTTATTATGGCCATGGGCAAAATGTAAATAGAATTATTGAATGGGGTATCCAACAACAAAAATGGGACTTCGTGGGTGTTGCCTATGCTGTCAGAGCCTGGGATTGGCTTGAACTAACAAACCAGTATGGAGATGCGATCCTGAAAGAAGCATTTAATACAAGCCTTTCGCAATTTCATTATGATACACAGCCTGAGTTTTACGATAGTTGCAGGGTTATTTGTTTCAGGGCTTTGAGTTATCTTAATAGGACTGATGGAAATGTAAGCCCGACTAATCTTGCAAAAAGCGATGAGTATTTTAATAAAGGAGATTTAGATAAATGGAGAAAATTTGTTTATGGTATTCTTGCCCGCTCATACATTGACTTGAGTAATAAAACAAATTTTATATCCAGTGGCTTTGCTGACTCAGCCATTAAGTATGCGAACCTTTCCTGTAAAACCAATAGCGATAATATAATTGCAACATTTTCGGGGGCTAACAGCAGCAATGGCTTTAATAGTTATTTCGGCCCTACCCGTTCCAATATCGGAACCATAAGACAAGGCGGTTATATTGCCAACCTGATGTCTGGTGCTAATGACACTGCATTCAAAGGAGTAAGTGATCCACGAGTATGGTATATGCTGAGTGAAAATGCAAATGGAACTTTTAAGGGAGTAACCCCTTGGTTAGGTGTAACAGAATAGAATTTTTGGAGACACGCCACACAAAGTTCAACTACAGGAACAAATGACAGCGCCAGGTATGTATATGGAAACACAAGTCCCTGGCCAATGATGACTGCTTCTGAAATGCAGTTTACTATTGCTGAAGCAGCTTATCGTAAAGGTGATAAAGCAACGGCGCTTACAGCTTACACAAATGCTATAAGCTTAAACTTCGACATGTTAACTACAACTTTTGAATTTAAGATCCCGGCAGGTCGTTCTATCACACCTGCGGCGAAAGCTGCATACCTGGCAAATACTGCTATCGTACCAACTACCAGTGCAGGGTTAACGATGACGCATATTATGCTACAGAAATATATAGCCTTATATGGATGGGGAACTCACCAGACCTGGACAGATATGCGCAAATTTCATTACACTGCTATTGAATCAGCAACAGGACACCAGGTCTATGCAGGTTTTACTCCCCCGCCTACTTCACCTATCAATTACCTGCTAAGTACAAACAATGGTAAATGGGTGTTTAGGTGCAGACCAAGATTCAATTCCGA
>VBAS01000261.1:9060-16620 GCA_005882975.1 Bacteroidota bacterium
GAACTAACAAGACTCGGTGCTTTGAATACAGACTATATTACTAACGAGTGCTGGTTCTCGATGCCATAACAGTTATAAATATTAAAAACTACAATAATGAAATTCGTAAAAAATATAAATTTTATACTTTGGGTTCTGGCTATAGCTGCTTTTTATATGTCATGCACCAAAGAGACCCCACACATAGCGCCGAGGGTAACTGATTTTAGTAATTCAGCGGCAGTACAGGTCTTCAACGCAACAGTTAAAGCAACCAGGAATTATATTTACGTAGATGGCACTCCAGTTTCTGGGATTGCATTAGCATATGGAGGTATATTTCCCGGCACAGCTTATTCCTTTGCAGTGAATGCAGGTTCAAGATCTTTTACAATAAAGGATACACTACCAACAACAACACAAGTGCCATTGACATTCACGCAAACTATGGATGCTGGAAAAAGTTATACCATCTTTACATATGATACTATTACCAGTACAAAACAAGCAACTGTTACAAATAATATAGTAATTCCGACAGATACTTCTTCAAGGCTTCGATTTGCGAATTTCATTTATAATACTACACCAGTTGCTAATGTAGACGTTTATTCTTTCAAAAAAGGAACTGGCGCCCCGCTATTCGCTAACGTGGCAACTAACCAGGTGACGGATTTTATACCTTATGCTTCATTGCAAACAGATACTCTTTATGTATATGCCACGGGCACTACATCTCCGCTTATAGTAAAGCAGGTTGTTTCCAGCCTTGTACCAACAAGAAGCTACACTTCTGTTTATAATGGAAGTTACAGGGGAACAAAAGCAATTACGACTTTTGCAACTTATTGATGCGAACAATAATTTACTGGAGATATAAATAAAAAATGTCCCGTTTTAGACGGGACATTTTTTTGTGTAGATACTTAGAAAATAAATTATCCAAAGAACATGTAAGCAAGTAATATTGAAGTAATAATGCCTACAAGATCTGCAAGTAACATAATGCCTACTGCGTACCTTGTATTCTTTACAGATACTGCTCCAAAGTAAACAGCTATTACATAAAAAGTAGTATCAGAAGAACCTTGTAAAACGCAGGCAAGCCTTCCGGCAAATGAATCTGCACCATACGCATTCATCGTATCGATCATCATTCCTCTTGCACCGCTTCCTGTTAGTGGTTTGATCAATGCTGTTGGCAAGCCATCAACAAATCTTGTATCTGTACCCAATGCTGCAAAAATATTTTTTATACCATCAATAATGATCTCAAATGTCCCGCTGTTGCGCAATAAGCTTATTGCTACAAGTAACCCGACTAGATATGGGATGATGCGAATAGCAGTTTCAAACCCACCCTTTGCTCCTTCAATAAAAGCATCAAAAATGTTTATCTTTTTATAAATGCCGCCAAGTACAATTAAAAATAGAATCAGCAACAAAATACCATTACCTAAAATACCTGAAACCAATTGCAGACGATCTGAACTCAGTGAAGTAAGATACCAAACCAATGCCGCAATGATAGCTGAGATACCGCCAACCCAGGCAAGAATAACAGGTTGAAAAATATTTATTTTTTGTTTGAATGAAACCATGAACATTGCAGCCATAGTTGCCACAAAAGTGGCGATCATACAAGGCACAAAAATATCTGTGGGATTTGCTGATGGAGGTTTCACTGCTGCTCTCGCTGCAATGATCGCAACAGGTATTAATGTCAAACCTGCTGCATGAAGACACATGAACATTATTTGTGCATTTGATGCCTTGTTTTTATCGGGATTTAATTCCTGTAAGCTTTCCATGGCTTTAATTCCAAAAGGCGTTGCTGCATTATCAAGTCCCAGCATGTTGGCTGAAAAATTCATCATCATATGTCCCATTGAAGGATGACCTTTTGGTATATCGGGAAAAATCTTAGAAAAAAAAGGACCGATGATGCGTGATAAAAATCGTATGCCTCCTGCCTTTTCTGCAATGGTCATAAATCCCATGAACAAAGCCATGATACCAATAAGTCCAATACAAATATCTACAGCTCCTTTACATGTATCAATGATACCATTTGATGGAAGTAATCGAAAAGCTTTATAAGTAGTGCCTTCTTTAACCACTCTCTCCTTATCCCACACAGCAGTTTTTTCATATTGAAGCTGCTGGATCACATTTACGGGTAAACTTGCAGAATCTACAAGATGAGTGGAAATAGTATCTGTATTTTTTCCTGTTACTAATTGGCTAAAGATCTTTTGTTGGCTGGGTTGAAATGTGAATTTTATGGTTGCTACCAAGATAGCGATAATGATAAATGCCGACCATATCCTGCTGAGAGCCATGCGTTATTTAAGATTTAGGATTGAAGATTGCAGATTTTTAGTGAATAACCAAATGTGTCTTTTCACATTTCGTTGCTAAGCATTGAGGCCTTATCTTTGCCGACTTAAAAAAAATGCAGATAAGAGTGTGTACTGGTGAATAGCGAACAGAAAGTACAAGAGTGCGACGCAATGGAAGTTTTATAGTAATTCAATTGCTGGGCTCAAAATCCCAAATCTGCAATCTAAAATCTAAAATCGATTATGGGTTTACAAGCTGGAATTGTCGGGTTGCCAAATGTGGGAAAATCAACTTTGTTTAATGCGGTAAGTAATAGTGCTAAAGCACAGGCAAGTAATTATCGATTTTGTACAATTGATCCGAATGTGGGATTGGTTGATGTGCCTGATCCACGACTGAATAAATTAGCCGAACTGGTGAAGCCAAACAAGATAGTGCCGACGCAATTGGAGATCGTTGACATTGCAGGACTGGTTCGTGGTGCAAGTAAAGGTGAAGGGCTTGGTAATAAATTTTTAGGAAATATTCGCGAAGTTGATGCTATCATTCATGTGATCCGTTGCTTTGAAGATGAAAATGTATTGCGTGATGAAGGAGCAATTAATCCTGTAAGTGATAAAGAAATTATTGATACAGAACTGCAGTTGAAAGATCTTGATGGTGTTGAAAGAAAGATCCAGAAAACTGAAAAGCTGGCTCGTGTTGATCCGAAACTAAAATCTGAACTGGAAGTATTGATCCGCTGTAAAGAACATCTTGAAAAAGGTAAAAGCATTCGTGAATTGAAATTGAGCAAAGAAGAAAAAGTGGCTATTGCTGATCTGTTCTTACTGACCGATAAACCGGTTTTATATGTTGCTAATGTTGACGAGCCTTCAATGCATACAGGCAATAAATTTTCTGATGCATTAAACGTAGCTGCGAAAGCAGAGGGTGCTGAAATGATCATTATGAATAATTCCATTGAAGCTCAGATACAGGAAATGGAAAATCCGGAAGATCGTTTGTTATTCATGGAAGAATATAAAATGACCGAACCTGCTCTCGACAGGTTGATTCATGCTACCTATAAATTGCTCGGTTTATACACTTATTTCACTGCTGGTGTACAGGAAGTAAGAGCATGGACGATACATGAAGGATGGAAAGCGCCACAGGCTGCGGGTGTTATTCATACTGATTTTGAAAAAGGATTTATAAAAGCAGAAGTGATCAGCTATGATGATTTTATAAAGTATGAATCAGAAGCAGCCTGCCGTGAAGTTGGTAAATTAAGAATTGAAGGAAAAGAATATTTGGTGAAAGATGGAGATGTGATGCATTTCAGGTTTAATGTGTAACCCCCTGCCCCCCTAAAGGGGAGACTTAGATCAATCTTACTCTTTTTTTTCTGAACTTTGAACTGATGAAAAAGGGAATGTTTTATAAAGCAGATCCTTTGATCTTTTCAAACGCAAGAGAACTTAGAAACAAGTTAACCCCTGCAGAGGAAATTTTTTGGCTAAGACTGAAAGAGCAATTTCCGAAATTCAAATTCAGAAGACAACATCCGATTTTAATTTATATAGCAGATTTCTATTGTCACAAAATCAAATTAGTAATTGAGATTGACGGACCAATTCATGATTCTGAAGAAGCAAAAATGAATGATAAAAGGAGACAACAGGATTTAGAAGATTTAAATTTGACAGTAATTCGTTTTACAAACGATCAGGTCAAAAATGAAATTGAAAGTGTAATTGAAATGATTTCTTCGACTATAAAGAAGTTAACTACGAGTAAGGAATAAAGTTCCTAAGTCTCCCCTTTAGGGGGACAGGGGGTTGGGTTAAAACAATGCCCTGATCGCGGCTCTTCCAATATGCACCGTTCTTGCATCACCAGGCTTCCTTCCTTCGTAAGTAAAATTCAGTTCAAGATGATTAAGCAAGCGTTTTGTAAGATCAATACTCCATAGATAATTACTTCCAGGTAGTAAACCATCAAGCATAATATAACTTACTGTTGTGTTTGCAGGTGCAGCATAATCAATATTACTAAAGGTGAACTTCCCGGTAATAGAACTGTTTGAAAGTACATTGTATTTTGTTTCGATGTTGATAGAATTTGCGTTCGATCTCTCCCCGCCATACAAGGCATTGTTCTTTTTGTTATCAAACTTATAGCTAGTTGCGAGTCGGAATTTTGTTCCCTGGATAAACACAAGCCGTGGTTCGATATTATAAATATCCAATTCATAATTACGATTCGCAAAGCTTGGTGTATATAGACCAGTTAATCCTTTTTTTCCACTGACGTCAAAGGTTATAGAACGGCTCAGGTTCAATCTGAATTTAATCGTCCAGTCATTTATCCGGCGGCTTTCATAGCCATAGGTAAGCAGGATCTTAGCTTTGTTTCGCAAATTACTTATATCAAAGCCCCATTTGCTGCTGAATCGGTTGAATGAAAATGTATTTAGAAAAACTGTATTCAATGTCAGCAACGCGGTATCTGCCAACTCATATTTAAACGGGTTGAATTCCGTATTCCCTTTAGCAATTGATTTTTTAGAAACTTGTAATGAAGACTTAAGATTTGTAAGTGAAATAAGTTTTTGCAGCCCTTTTATATCATTCTTATTTAATACTGATCTTGGATTTAACTGGAAACTATAATTGAACGTTGTGTAATTAGCTTTTACAAATCGATTGGTGGGAGTAAATATGCGAATAAACTTCGCCTGGTCAGGAAACAAGGCTTCTTCAAATTCATTTAATTGCTGAATACCGTCATTGTTATAATCGTTCCATGCAAACTGACCCGTACCTGCTGGCACCTCGAGATAAGAGAAATCTCTTTGTTGCTCTTGCCCTGTTCCTAATTCATATAAAACATTACCCATAACCAATCCTTTCCACTCATTAACAATATATTCAGCTCTTCCAAGAATAGTTTCATCGTCTTTTTGTTTGGAAACACTATTCAGAACCTTCAGTTTTCTAAATGTAGTATTCACCAGGAATTGATGATGTTGGTTGGATAACAATTCTGTTTGCAGATTCAGGTTCATACTTCTGTCACCACGACTAAAATTTTTTCCTACAGGATATTTATCAGAACGTGTAAAAAACGTGACACCATATTTATTCTTTTTTTGTTCTGAAGATCGCAGGTAAGCCGAATAAGTATCAAAAGAAAAACTCTGGTTCGTTAAGGTATCCGAAGCTTTATCTCTTGTTTTATTTTCTTCCAGCGCATATCGGAAACCCAGTCTGAAATCTTTTAACTGTTTTAATTCTTTACTAACATCCAAAACCGGTTTTATAAAACTTCCCTCTGTGAATTGAGTTTTAAAATTTGTAAAGAATAGCTGGTTATTCAATTGCCATCCACCGATGTTTTGATATTGCTGGATATTATTTTGTAACCCGTTGTAATCATCACCCCTGTGATAGTTCATTAACTGGTATGTAAGCGAGTTATTTTTTGCATTTTGCAACCGTGCAGATGCTTTAATAATATGTTCATCGGCCGGTAAAGTTTGCAATCCAAGGCCCCAATCTCTTGTAAATTCCACACTACGAATTCTCTCCAATGGTTTGAATTTTCCCTGTACAAATTCGTAATCAAAAGCTGTTATCAATTCCGTTTTCTTTGCTCCTGAAGACTTCATTAATGAAGTGTTGGCAAACTGAACTTTAGCAGCAATGCCCGCATCATCTCCATTGTCTTTACCCGAAAAAGTATTTACATCATAGTTACTCACTGCCAGCTCTGTTTTCAATGATGTGTTTTTGCTGATCTTATAATCTGTTCCCAATGTCATTAACTGTTGCTTCTTTGGAGTAACAAGTAAGATCACAGGTTCATACCTTCCTTGCTTCACACCGGCAACAGGCATAATGAATTTAAATACTTTGCCATTGGCCCCATTTAATTCTGGAACATAATCTCCCTTGCCTTCTCCCACATCACTAAAGGCAAGACTATATTTTGCCACAACCGGGTCAACAGAATATTGGTAAAAAGAATCGACCCCAGTACCCGGATTGTAATAAAGCTTTTCATATAAAATTTTTCCAGCGTCAAACAATGTATCAATAATAGCTGAAGGATAAAAAGCATTTTGAACACTATCTCCAATATTTGCTAAAAATGATTTTTGTTTATCATCCAGTGTTTGATTGATCTGTGAATTCTTTGCATCGTTATTATTAAAAAAGCCAACGAATAACTTTAATTTGTTATTCATTACGAATTCCTGTGACACATACAGATTTGCATTCAAATAATTCCGGTCAGCATATTCAAACTCTACTTGTATACGGCTGTCTTTGGTGATCATTCGTTGTGGTGTAAACGTGATCTCGGCCGAGTTATAATTGATCACATAATCCTGGTCTTCACCACGCTGTAATAATTCACCATCAATAAAAACTCTTTCTGTTCCTGCAAGAACAATAAAGAAAAACTCATTGTTAGCCCCAGTGAGCCTGTAAGGTCCCTGGTTTCCTTCCAATCCCTGGAAAATATTGCGGGTAAATTTTCCTTTAGCAATTGATCCGCTTAAAAAAGTTCTTGAAGCTGTGCTTTTTGAAATGTAATTATTTGTTTCAAATGAAATTCCCTGTAACCGCTTATAGAAATTAAGAAAATAACTTCTGTTCTCCCGAACGTCAATATCACCAAGATCCAGTTTCCATGTTCTTTTTTTAAACTGCAAAAACACCTGGTCAAATTCATTTAGTTGTTGCGTAGTGCCGTCAGGTTGTATTGGTAAATTATTATCAGTAATGGCAGCATTGATCTCAATACTGTCACCCAACATTCCATTTAATGTAAGATTGAAATTTGAATTAACAACAGCATCCTGGCTGTTGCCAAAAGAAATGCCCCGCCCAAAACTTCCATTGTATTGAAGATTTCCAAAATCAAAAAGTCCCTTTGCAAGTTCCTGTTCATTCTGACCAAACTCAAAAGGCTTTGCATAAAATTTATAACTGACGCTGTCGTAGTTCAATCTTTGTACAACGGAATTAAATTTATAAGGAAAAACTCTGTAAAGAATTGTAACACTATCAACAGAGGGTAAAGTTTTCCATTTCAACAAGGCATTTATATTATCAAAAAAATAAGCTGAGTCGCTAAAACTTTCTATTAAAAATGTATGTGGAATAATGCTGAATGTATCGATGCGAATGGTGTCGGCAACAACAGCAATTTTTTTTCTCCGAAGATTAGATAGGGGTTTACTAT